>JBMTPW010000302.1:0-2517 GCA_049444115.1 Ilumatobacteraceae bacterium
CCGTCAGATCGCCGGTGATCGTGGCTGAGGCGAGCGTGGCCGTACAACCCGCCCCGAGGATCTGGTTGCTGGTGATCTTCTTCGTGGTGCCGCTCGCCGCCATGGTCGTGTCGGAGACATCGACAATGGGCAGGACATCCACCGCTGGATCGACGGTCGTGATCGCCGTCAGGGCTGTAATCTTGGTGTCAGGCATGGGTCAGTTGGATTGGATTTGAAGTTTGAAGCTGTCCTCTTGGAGCAGGAAATCGTTGTTCTCCAGGTCGAGATGGTCGGCGGTGCCGAAGGTGAAAACGATCTTGCTGGCGTCTTCCAGCAGGACGAAGAAATCGTCCTCCTGAAGCATGTCTCGGCGCAGGACGGGAAGGTCGCCAGGGGTGACATTGCCACCCCCATTCGATACCAGTCGTGTGCCGAGAGCGAGTGTCACGATTGAATCACGCCATTGAACGCCACCACCTGACCGCTGGAAATCTGGAAGCTCGTGATCGGTCCCGGCAGCGTAATGCCCGCAGGGATTGTCAAAGTGGACCAAGATCCGCTGATGCCGTTGCCGGTGATCGAAGTGAAGGTGGTCGGCGCGATCGTGGTGACGGCCACGAACGGGCCAGTGGTCAGCGTGGTGGCGGTCACGAGCTGGAAACCGCCCTGCCCCATCGAATACTGGATCGCCTGATTTGATACGTCGCTCATATGTCCCAGATCTTACGGATTTGATTCTTGGTGAAAGTGCTCTCGAAGCGGGATCCCTGTCGGTCTTCCAACCGGCTGAATCCCTTCTTCACATGGTCCTTGAGTTCGGCCTCGCGGGCAAAACCGGTGACCCCGAAGCGGGCCACCGGCTGTCGCGTCCACCGCTTCCCATCAAGGACAACAGAATCGGTTCCCATCGGAGCGATGTGCTCGATGGTCCGACCATTGTTCTCGAAGGTGTAGATCGGCATATCAGGACTCCATCTCGCTGTCGTACTCCTCGACCATCTCCCGCATACCCTTCTCGTCCATCGGCTCCTTGTTGGCCATGGACTTCTCGCCCTTGCTCTCGTACTCGGCGGGCATGCCGTTGACGCTGCGGATCTCGATGTAGGCTTCTCCGCCATCGAGCTTCTTGAGGATACCGCGAACATCGTCCAAAACCACTTCATCACCGACCTCGGGCGTGGCCTGCTGGCCATCCTCCATATCGGTGGAAAGGGCTTCGACCGGAATAGAAATCATGGGCGCATTGTTGTCGGCTTCTTCGCATCCGCAAGCGGAATGAGAAGAGGGGGCACCACCATTACGATGATGCCCCCTCGGGCCGACGGCGATCACCATGATGGTGGCCGTCTTCTTCATACGATTACAGCGTGGTCGAGGTCTTCGTCCGATGCACCAGGTACCACACCGGGTTACCGGTGGAACCGGTGTTACCAGCGGCCAGACGCAGAGCGGCGAAGTACAGCTTCACGCCGACGGTGACGAGCTGGTTCAGCGGATCGCTCTTGTCCGGGGTGTCGGTGATCACGATGCGCGGGGACAGCGGATCATCACCGGTCAGAGCAGGGATACCGAACGACTCGTTGCCGAAGAAGAACGAGGCGATGATGTCCTTGCCAGCAGCGAGACCGCCACCGGCGGCGGTCGCCTGATAGACGAACTCATCGGCAGCGGTCGCGGAACCGGTGCTGACGAACGAGTTGGTCTGGTTGACCACGCGGCAACCGTAGATGGAGCCGACCTCGCCCTTGTAGAACGGCTGGCCCTTGTTGCCGTAGTTCGAGGCGTTCAACCAGTCGCTGTCGCGCATCAGGTCGCGGGCCACACGGGGGTCGGTGGCCAGGACGTAGCCGCCGTTGATCAGCGGGGCGCGGTTGCGCTTCAGCCGGGTCATGGAGTCGAGGACAGCGGAAGCCGTCATCGTGGTGTTCGCGGCGGTCGTGTCGCTGTTCAGCGCAGAGAAGGTCTGCGTGGTCAGCGTGGCGGGGTTGCCGTACACCTTGATACCACCGGAACCGGCAGCGGTGTTACAGGCATCCGAGTTGTCGAACGTACCACCACCCTCGGCGGCGGAACCGATGGAGGCACCGCTCGCGGTCAGGTTGGAACCGATCAGGGTGTTGCGGATCACCGAGTCCACCCAGAGGGCCATGTCCAGACCGGAGGTCTTGGTGGCCTGCTGGAGGGAGTTGAACAGGTCGGTGGCGCGGAGGATGTCGGTGAGGCCGATGACCTGGCCGTACTGGGCCAGCGACTTGCTCAGGCTGTTGAGGGCCAGAGCGCGGTAGTTGGCGGAGCTGATGGCCGTACCTTCAGAAAGAGCCTGAACACTGCCGATGCTCGGAGGTCCGAAACGGAACATCGAGATGGCCTTGTTGCCGTTGTTCTTGGGGATCGGAGCCTTCATGGAGAACTGATCGAGGATCGTCTCCTGCTGAACGATGGAGAGCAGCTCCTTGCTGAAGTAGTTCTGGAACTGGCTCGTGAGCGTGGTTGAAGTAGTAACTGGCATATTTGAGTTGTGGTTGTGCTATCAGT
>JBMTPW010000303.1:0-2498 GCA_049444115.1 Ilumatobacteraceae bacterium
GAGAGTTATGCCGCGTCTTGGTGGCAGACCTTGCGCACCTTGTACTTCCCGTCGGCTGTTCCGTACATCGTGCCGGCCATGAAATTGGCGGCCTCGGCTTCGGTGATCGGCGTGGTGGTGGCCGAGATCTCCACGGGATTGAAGGGCGGAATCGGTCGACTCATCATCGAGTACGCCCGTGAGGCCACCAGTGATCCGGCGAAGGTGTTCACCGCAGTGTTCGGAGCAGCCGTGCTGGGTCTGGCCATGTCGGGACTCGTGACGCTCGGAGATCTCTACGCCATGCGCAACCGTCCGAAGGAGACGACAACATGAGTGCGGTCGCTATTGCCGGTCTGTCCAAGATCTTCAACAACGGATCCACCGATCAGGTGGACGCCTTGCTGGATATCGATCTCTCGATCTCCTCGGGGGAGTTCGTCTCCCTCATCGGTCCGTCGGGTTGTGGCAAGTCCACGTTGCTGCGCTTGATCGCCAACCTCATCGTGCCGACCTCGGGCAGTGTGACGGTGAACGGCAAGACTGCTGAGCGCGCCCGTCTCGATCAGGACTACGGCATGGCCTTCCAACAAGCAGGGCTCTTCGAATGGCGCAGCGTGGCCAAGAACATCGAGCTACCGCTCGAATTGAAGGGGTGGGATGCATCCAAGCGGCGGGCCCGGGCCATGGAAATGCTCGAACTGGTGAAGCTGGCCGATTTCGCCGATCACTTCCCGTGGCAGTTGTCCGGAGGAATGCAGCAGCGCGTGGCCATCGCCCGTGCCCTGGCGGTGCATCCGTCCCTCCTGCTCATGGACGAACCTTTCGGGGCATTGGACGAAATGACCCGAGAACACATGCAGTCCGAACTGCTGTCCATCTGCCGGGTGGCGGGAACGACGGTGGTCTTCGTGACCCACTCCATTCCTGAAGCCGTGTACTTGTCGAATCGCGTCGTGGTCATGTCACCGCGACCAGGGCGCATCACCGAAGTCATCGACATCGGCATCATTGGGGAACGCAACGACAGTACCCGAGACGACGCCGCCTTCTTCGCCGGAGTGAGTGCCGTGCGCGCGGCCCTGCGCGGTGTGGAAGTCGCAAGCCACGCTCGGGGGATCGACGACCGATGACCGGACGGTTGCGCTCATCGATTCGCGCCATTGTTCCGCCGGCATTGTTCGGCGTGGTGTTCTTGGTCGCGTGGGAGTTGGTGGTCAAGGGTTTCGACCTGAAGCCCTATTTCCTGGCGGCTCCGTCCAGTATTTGGGACAAGTTCGTGGAGAACTTCGGTCTCATCTGGGGCGCAACGAAAGTGTCCGGATCGAATGCTCTCACCGGTTTGGTGGCCGGCACCGTTCTCGGAGCACTCATGAGCTTGTTGCTCAGTCGCTACCGGTTCCTGAACGAACTGGTGACGCCGTTGGCCATCGCCTTGAATGCCATTCCCATCTTCGTGCTCGTGGCGGTGCTGAACAACATGTTCTCCATCACGAGCGAGGTGCCGAGGCGGATCATGGTGACTCTCGTGGTCTATTTCATCGTCTTGGTCAACGTGGCCAAGGGGCTCACCCAAGTGAGTCCGACTCATGTGGAGTTGATGAAGTCCTATGCCGCCAGTGACTTCCAGATTCTGCGTCGGGTCCGTATCCCCAATGCCGTGCCCTACCTGTTCACCGGACTGCGGATCGCCGCCCCGGCCTCGGTCATCACGGCCTTCGTGAGCGAGTACTTCGGGGGTTCGCAGAACGGTCTCGGAAGCCGGATCACCAGCAATATTTCCATTTCGAAGAATGCCGTCGCCTGGGCCTACGTTCTGGCGGCCTGCCTCTTGGGCCTGGCGTTCTATGTGGTCTCCAGCGTGCTGGAGGGCGCAGCCACACCGGGTGGCCGTGCCAAACGCACCAGAGAAGGTCGTTGACCTACAGTGGTGCGAGATATCCAAGGGCACCAGCCCAAGGGGAGGAGAAACATGAGAAGGAACAAAGGTTGGAAGTTGGTGGCGGGGGCCCTGGCCCTCACGCTGACGGCGGCCGCCTGTGGCGGAGATGATGAAGGCGGCACGTCGACCGAGCCGAGTGGCTCCGAGGCGCCCAGCAGCGGCTCCGAGGCACCTGCCGAAGGTGAATGCGCCGAAGTGACCCCGGTCAAACTGCAACTGCAGTGGTTCATCCAGGCCCAGTTCGCTGGGTATCTGGCCGCTCAAGAAGAGGGCTTCTACGAAGCTCAGTGTCTCGACGTCGAAATCGTCGAGGGTGGTGTGGACATCGTCCCGCAGCAGCAGTTGGCCGATGGTGCGGTGGACTTCGCCATCTCCTGGGTACCCAAGGCCCTCGCCAGCCGCGAGGCCGGTGCGAACATCGTGAACATCGCCCAGGTGTTCCAGCGCTCCGGAACGCTGCAGGTTTCGTTCAAGGATGCTGGTATCACGTCGCCTGCGGATTTCGCCGGCAAGAAGATCGGCAACTGGGGCTTCGGCAACGAGTTCGAGATCTTCGCCGCACTCACCAAGGCCGGTC
>JBMTPW010000304.1:0-2485 GCA_049444115.1 Ilumatobacteraceae bacterium
GCGGCCGCGTTTTCTCCTCATGGACGAGCCCGCGGCAGGTTTGACCCATGGTGAAGTGGACGAACTTGGTGAAACCATCGAGGGAATTCGTCAGCAGTTCGATCTCACCGTGCTCTTGGTGGAACACCACATGTCCATGGTGATGAAGATTTCCGACCATGTGGTGGCGATGGAATTCGGCCGCAAGATCGCCGAGGGAACACCGGCCCAGGTTCAGAACGATCAGAAAGTCATCCAGGCCTATTTGGGGGTCGACGCATGAGCGTGCTGACGGTGACGGCGTTGCGCGCCGGGTACGGACCTCTCGAAGTTCTGCACGGGATCGATCTTTCGGTCGAGGCCGGCGAAGTGGTGGTCATTCTCGGAGCCAACGGAGCCGGGAAGACCACCACCATGCGCGCCATCTCGGGCATGATCCCGCGACGCGGGGAAGTGATCTTTCGCGACAAGAACATCACGACCACCAGTGCCGAGGCCGTCGTTCGAATGGGCATGGCCCATGTTCCCCAGGGGCGGGGTACGTTCTCCGACCTCACGGTGGAGGACAACTTGCGTGTCGGGGCCTACGTGTTGGCCGGTGACATCGAGCCGGACATGAAGCGCTGGTTCACACTCTTTCCCCGACTCGAGGAGCGACGAACCCAACGCGCCGGCAGCCTGTCCGGTGGCGAGCAGCAGATGCTGGCCATTGCTCGGGCTCTCATGAGTCGGCCGCAACTCTTGTTGTGCGACGAGCCGAGTCTCGGCCTGGCCCCGCTCATCACCCAGGAACTCTTCGGTGTTCTACGACGACTCAACGAAGAGGAAGGGCTCTCCGTTCTCCTCGTCGAGCAGAATGCAAACTTGGCCATGAAGGTGGCGCACCGGGTGTACCTCTTGGAAACTGGTTCGGTGGTGGCCTCGGGCTCGGCCGAGGAATTGACGCGCAATGACAGCATTCGCAAGGCGTATCTGGGGGCCTGACATGGAACGTCTCTTCCAGTACATCTTCGACGGACTCTCCTTCGGGTCGATCTACGCGCTCCTGGCGCTGGGATTGGTGGTGACCTTCCGGGGAACGGGACACCTGAACTTCGCCCAAGGCGAAATGGCCATGTTCTGCACCTTCCTGATCTGGCAGTACAACGCCTGGGGCGTGCCCCTGGTCTTGGCAGTGTTCCTGGGCATGGTCACCGGTTTCGCACTCGGAGCCGGGGTGGAAGTGTCCTTGGTTCGCGGTGTGGCAAAGAAGTCCCAGTCGGGTGTGTTCGTCGTATCGATCGCCTTGTTCCTGGGTTTGAACTCCTTGGCCGCCATGGTGTGGGGCAATCTCCCTCCCGAGCAGATGCCGAGCCTCTTCCCCGATCAGCCCAAGGATTTCGTGCGGATCTTCGGAGCCGTCTGGCGCTACGAGTACATCGGCGTGCTGGTCGTCGCCCTTGGTCTCATGGGTCTGCTCTTCCTGCTCTTCGCCAAGACGAAGTTCGGCCTGGCCATGCGCTCGGTGGCCAGCAACCCGGAGTCGGCTCGGTTGGCCGGAATCCCCACAGGTTTGGTCTTGGCGAGTTCGTGGGGTATCGCCGGAGCCATGGGGGCGCTGTCGGGGGCATTGGTCGGTGGAATCGTTGGTGAGTTGACGGCGGGACTGATGTTCACGGTCTTCATCTACGCGTCGGCGTCGGCAACCTTGGGCGGTTTCGACTCGCCGGGAGGAGCCGTGATCGCCGGTCTCTCCATCGGTGTGGGCGAACAGCTGGCCGCCGGTTACTTCCCAGGTTGGATCGGGCAGGAATTGAAGTTGGCCGTTGCGCTGATCACGATCTTCGTGGTGTTGTTGTTCAAACCCTCCGGTCTCTTCGGTACCGCGAAAGTGGAGAGGGTGTGATGCGAGTGCTGAAGATCGATGAAGGCTCGTCACGGCACTGGATGCTGCGAATCCTTGGTGCCCTGCTCATCGTCCTGGTGGTCCTGTGGATCCCGACGCAGATGTCGACGGCTCGCATCGGACAATTCTCCGACGCGTTCGTCCTGATCATCGCAGCGATGTCGCTGAATCTGGTCCTCGGTTTCACCGGCCAGATTTCCATCGGTCATTCGGCATTCTTCGGTTTGGGCGGCTACACCGCGGCGATTCTGATCAAGGATTACGGATGGAGTCCGGGCTACACGTTCTACGTATCGGCAGTTCTGGCCTTCGTCGTGGGATGCGTGATTGCCCTGCCGGCGCTTCGGATCAGGGGCGTGTACCTCGCGCTCGTGACCCTGGCGGTGGCGGTGTTGTTTCCGACGCTCGTGAAGTGGAAGAAGTTGGAGTGGTTGACCGGAGGTGCCAAAGGGATCGACAGCGCTCGCTATGACGAGATTCCCGTGTGGCCCATCCTGGGTGAACTGAAAGGCCGTGATGGTCGTGCCGTCTTCGCCTACTGGTTGGCCTTCGTGGTCCTGGTCGTGACCTATCTCGTGTGTCGCGGCGTGGTGAAGAGCCGTTTCGGTCGGTCGCTGGTGG
>JBMTPW010000305.1:0-2485 GCA_049444115.1 Ilumatobacteraceae bacterium
AGGACCAGTGCACTCTCCACGCGCTCGTCGGCGAGATCGGGATAGAAGGCTCCGAGTTGCGGCGTGGTGAACATTCCCTTGTAGATGAACGTCCGGCTGCCGAGCGACGGAAAGTAGGTTGCCAGGTCTCCGAGAAGTTCATGTTCGATGCGCTTGCGGACGATGTAGATCCGTCGATCGAGATCGATGCCGCTGGACCCTCGAGGATCGGTGAGGAACAACTGTCGAAAAGTGGGCATGACCGCCCGAGCGCTGGCACCGAGCGTCGACGGATCGGTCGGCACCTCGCGCCAACCCAGAACGCGCAGTCCCTCCTGTTCGACGATGTCTTCGATCGCCCGGCGAGCCGATTCGGCGGCCTCGGCACCCGACGGGAGAAAGGCCACACCAGCGGCATAGGCCCCTGCCGGAGGTAGTTCGAATCCCACCACGGCCCGAAAGAAACGGTCCGGCATCTGCAGGAGAATTCCGGCGCCGTCTCCGGTATCCGGTTCGGCGCCGGTGGCACCACGGTGTTCCATGTTGCACAGTGCGCCGAGTCCGAATTGGACGATCGAACGCGAGGCGCGGCCGTGCATGTCGGCGACGAAAGAGACCCCGCATGCATCGTGCTCGAAGCGCGGGTCATAGAGACCGTACGCCGGGGGCGTTGAATCGAGGGCGGCCATCACATCTTCTCCTGGTCCACAACCTGCCGTCCATCGACGAACGAACGACAAGAACGAATTGTGTTCCGGGACGACGTTGGCCCGTGGGACAAAGTCTAGGTCCGTACGGTTGCCCTTCGGGCGGGATTAACCAGAGATCTCAGGACCACCCTGGTTCACGATTGCACATCCACGAAGACTGCGGATCGTTTCTCGAAGTTCGACATCACCGCTTCCACCTGGTTGGGACGACCGATCAAGGATCCGATCACCCGCCGCTCCTCGGCGAATTGCTCCGCGGCCCCGGCAGCGAACAAGCGATTGAACAAGACCTTCGCGCCGCGCACGGCGTCCGGACTGCGCTCGGCGATCTCTCGGGCCAGGGTCAGGGCATCGGCGCGGGGGTCGTCGGAGAGACGGGTTGCAAGTCCCAGGGCCAGGGCCTCCCTTCCGTCGAAGATCCGCGCCGTGAACGTGAGTTCCTTGGCTACGTCGGGCCGAACCAGACGCGAAAGCACCAGCGTTCCGGTCATATCGGGAACGAGGCCCCAATGGGTTTCGCGCACCGACATCTGCGTCTCGGGGTGCACGATGCGAATATCGGCTCCGAGACAGATCTGGATACCACCGCCGAGAGCATGTCCATGGACCGCGGCGATGACCGGCACCGGCACCTCCTGCCAGACCCAGGCCACCTGCTGCCCGAGATGAGTGATCCGACCGGCACTCATCGACCCGGGACTGCCTTCGGCCTCGGCCGCCCCCTCGTTCCCCCCCGCCATCTGCTGGAACGAACCGAAGTCGAGACCGGCGCAGAACGACGACCCCACCCCCGAGACGACGGCCACCCGAACTCCCGGCGCGGTCTTCAGCCATTCACCGGCTTCGGCCAGACCCGAGAACATCGCCCCGTCGAGGGCATTGCGTTTGTCGGCACGGGTGAGCCGCACATCGGCCACTCCCCTCTCCACCGAGATGCTGACACGATCGCGGAAGGTCACTGTGGTGTTCATGAACCAATCCTGCCAGGTCACCGAAGATCCGGCACGGCCTGACAGACTTCGAACATGCACCGACCCACCGTCGTCACCGGCGCGCTCGCCGCCCTGGCCGTCGGATTGGTGCAACTCCGGCACGGGATCGTGCCCCTCCTGGACACCGTCACCTACTGGAGCGGCGCCGAGGCCGTGTCTCGCGGCGACTTCTTCTCCACCACCTTGGCTCCGTCGTTCTCCAATTTCTCGGCCCTGCAGTTCCTGGAACGCGGCGGCACCCTGCCCTTCGTCGACTTTCCCGTGGGATATCCCCTCCTCGCCGGGTCGTTGGGGGCCTTCATCGGGGTGCGGAGGGCGATGCAAGTGCTCGTCCTTGCGTCCCTCGTCGCCATCACCGTCGGGGTGATCGCCGGACGGTCTCGGGGCGATCGATCTCCAACATGGTGGACGACGAGTGTGCTGGCAGTGACCGGAGTCCTGATGACATTGAGTCCGGCGGTGCGTTTGGTCACCCAAGGCGCGCTGTCCGAACCACTCTTCGGCGCGGCGGTCCTGTGGTTGGTCGTCGCCCTCGCCCGATACCGCCGTGGAGGATCTTGGACGCCCGTCCTCGCACTGGTGATCACTGCGTCGCTGTTGCGATTTCTCGGCGCTCCACTCGCCGTACTGGCTGGATGGGAGCGCTTCCGACGCACCGGCAAACGGATCGATGCCGTGTTGTGGAGTGCCGCGATGATGACCCCTGCGGCGCTCAACATCGGTCTCGCCGCGGCGGCCGGCGGCGGACACAGCGCCGGCTGGCGCGGGATCGACCGATTGAACGTGGAAACCTTCGTCCGATCG
>JBMTPW010000306.1:0-2483 GCA_049444115.1 Ilumatobacteraceae bacterium
CGAGAGTGCTGCGGGTGACCAGTGCCGATGCGCTCATGATACTGCCGGCGATCGCAGCGTAGGCGACGAGGCCAAGGCCGATTCCGTAGATCCAGCGCTGCTGTCGGCGGTTCCGACGATAGGTGCCATTCAAGTAGAGGATGATGGCGATTGACAGTCCGATGATGCTCGACAATCCGGCAAATCCGCCGAGGTCACTTCGTAGCAGAGAATTGATGATCAATCCCCCGACGATCGTCCGATGGACACTCATACTGCGTTTGCGGAAACTGATCCAGAGAGCGACTCCGAGTCCGACGACAGCCATACTGGCTGCAGTGACGTTCAATCCGATACCCGTGGCCACCCCACTGCCGAGAACAAGAGACCACCACGAGGCCGAGGCACAGATCCACGTGAGAAGGGCACCCCCGATTCCGAGGAGGAGGATGTCGGTGGTGGTGTCACCGGTCGGTGACGCCGGGGACATCGCAGCGAGCAATCCCGCTATCTGAGCAAGTGGAATGACCGCTCGCTGGTCGATGGTGTTGCGTCGTGTGCGCTGAACATTTCTTGTCACTCGCCGCAACGCTAGTCGGCTCTCGACAGCGAGAGCCCGTTACCCCAGGTACGAAGCCAAATGTCGACAGGCTCGGTCGATCTGATCGGTCACCTCGGTCCATGCCGCCAGCGGTCCCCCAGTGGGATCCGCAATCGACGGGATCGATCGCCGATCGAGATAGGTCCGTACTGCGGGGCGGAGCTTCGAGACGTCATCCAGCCATTCGGCGAGGGAACTCGAACCTTGAGGGCCGATCTGGTTCCCATATTCGACAAGTTCGAGCAATGTGAAGGTCCTCGGGAACAGGTGAGGCCACTGGCCGGCAATCCAGACCACATGATCCGGTTCAGCGGTCACGATGAGCGACGCCGACTCGACCAGATCGCCGTCAACTTGACGCCCCACCCGCTGCGGGGATCGGAGACCGAAGCGTTGGAGTTGGACATCCACTCCGGCGATGGGAGGAAGCGGTTGGGCATTCGTTCCCGCAGACCCCACGGTCGACTTGTACCCCAACTTGTTCAGATGCATGCCGAGCAGGCACTCCATCAGAACCGAACGCGTTCGATTGTGAGTGCAGACCGCCAAGATCAAGGATTCCCCGCCAGGATCCACGAGTAGGAATGAGGCTTAGGCCGTCGAAGTCGTCCTGCGACGAAGTCGGGACACGACGAACAGGATGGCTCCCGACGCCAATGCACTGACAGAAAGCGCCACGTAGTTCTGGAGATTCGATGCGCCGGTCGCCGGAATCCCATCACAGGAACCCTTCACGGTGACCGAAGATGTCGTTCGAACTCCACCAACCACGGCAACGATCGGATAATTACCAGGAGTACACGGTGCGGTGAACGTGGTGGTAGCTCGGGGGTTGCCACAAGTCACAACACGCTCGACCGAATTGAAGACGATGGTGACTTGCTGACCCTTGACGCATCCGATCACCGTTACTCCGAAGGTGGTGCCCGCAGTAACTGTGGGTGAATCTGGATACACGATCGGGCCGATATCGATCGGACCCGGGGGATAGGCCGCGGAAGCGTTTCCAGCAACCATGAGGGGCGCCAACGCCGCCAGGGCCAGCGTCGCCAACCTTGCGAAAGTACCGTTGGAGCGTTTGCTCGACGTCTTCATCTCTCCACCCTTCTCGGCTGGTGCCCCGATTCCGCCGGGACTCTGCGCCACGGCGAAGGCTACCCCGAAATGGTGGTCGCCGGGGAACTTTTCCGGAGTTCTTGGAGACCGACGACCAGCAGTATCTGACCTTCGAATGCCGGGCTGGTTCTCGGGGCCCGTGCCAAGGGGGCAGTGGGAAGGGTGATCGTCAAGAGCTCGGCGGCCAGATCCTGGGCCAGTCGCTCGGCCTCTCCTTGGTAACCCTCGGCGAAATAGATCGTCCACTCGTTGCGCTCCCCGGCATTGGCCGGCACCGGCTGCGTATATCCGAGGCGAACGAGTTCTGAGGACCATTGGGATGCCGAACCCGGAGTGCGGTTGGCGTTGGCCACCATGACCGCCAAATCGGAGCGCAACCGGAGTCCATCGGCGACGGTCGTCGTCGTCGAGGACGTTGTGGTGGAGGTGGCATTTGCTGCGTTCCCCGTTGTCGGAATCGGCACCGACGAGGGGGCGGTGATGATCGGTAGCGGAACCTCGATTTGAGATGGATCAATGACCGATCCAGGCTTGACGGTCAGCGGAGGCCGACCGGCGACTGGGTTGAGAGCCTCGGGATCTGGCAAGCCGGAAACCCCGACACCCACCAAAGCACCTACGAGGATCGCCACGAGGAACGAAACGAATCCTCGATTGACCAGTCGACGACGGCGACGCTTCACGATTCGCTGCTCCAGTTGCGCACCATTTGTCCTTCGTCAACCGTTCGCGACCGGCGAGGATCGGATGCCGATTGCTGAACCTTCTTGCCACCGGCGACGGATTC
>JBMTPW010000307.1:0-2473 GCA_049444115.1 Ilumatobacteraceae bacterium
GTTGCCGGTGGGGGCCAAGCTCAGTCCCAACACCGATCGTTTGGTGGCCATCGCCGGGCGCGTGCGTGACGCCGGGGCCGACGCGGTCACGCTCATCAACACCGTTCTCGCAATGGCACTCGACCCCGAGACCGGCCGACCGGCGCTGGGCAACGGGGGAGGCGGCCTGTCCGGCCGGGCCATTCATCCGGTCGCGGTGCGCGCGGTCCACGACGTCCGCGCCGCGTATCCCGACCTGCCCATCGTGGGCGTGGGCGGGGTCGCCGACGGTTGGAGCGCGGCCGAGCTGATCATGGCCGGGGCCGACGCGGTGCAGGTGGGCACGGCCACGTTCGCCGACCCGGCCGCCCCGTTTCAGGTGGCCCGCGATCTGGAGGCCTGGTTGCGGACCCATGGTCATCGTTCCATCGGCTCGCTACGCGGGTTGGCGCACCGCTGAACCAGCAGGTATCCACCCGAGCGTGTGACCCCGTGTGTATGGTTCGCCCATGGCTACACCTCCGCAACTGACACCAGAACAGCGCGCCGCGGCGCTCGCCAAGGCCGCCGAGGCTCGGGCCGCCCGTGCCGAAATCAAGGTCAAGCTCAAGCAAGGCACCCTGACGGTGGCCGACGCGCTGGCTTCCAGTGATCCCAACGTGG
Source organism: Ilumatobacteraceae bacterium (assembly GCA_049444115.1). Lineage (GTDB taxonomy): Bacteria > Actinomycetota > Acidimicrobiia > Acidimicrobiales > Ilumatobacteraceae > Casp-actino8. Next base: position 643 of record JBMTPW010000307.1, read on the forward strand.
GCAAACTCAAGGTCGTCTCGATGCTCGAGAGCCTCCCGGGACTGGGCAAGGTCAAGGCCCGCAAGATCATGGAGGAAGTCGGTATCGCCGACAACCGCAAGATCCAGGGACTGGGCGCCCAACAGAAGAAGGCCCTGCTCGAACACTTGGCCAAGTGAGCGATCGGGTTTCCACGCCCGGATCCTCCACTGGTCACGTACCGCGCATCTTCATCATTTCCGGTCCCGGCGGGGTCGGTAAGGGAACCATTGTCGATGCGTTGATGAAGCGTGACCCGCGCTTGTTGCTCAGTTGTTCTTGGACGACGCGAGCCCAGCGACCGGGCGAACGTGACGACGCGTACGTCTTCACATCACGAGATTCGTTCGAATCCCACCGTGACTCGGGTGGTTTTCTGGAATGGACCGAATTCCTCGGTAACTACTACGGAACCCCGGTGCCCGATTTCTCGGCCGGTCGCGACATCGTCCTCGAGATCGAGGTCGATGGTGCCCAGCAAGTGAAAGTCCGTCACCCCGAATCGGTGCTGATCTTCATCCTGCCCCCGTCGCGCGACGAGCAGCGTCGCCGGCTGATCGGTCGCGGGGACCCCGATCACAAGGTCCAGGAACGTCTCCGCAAGGCCGAGGAAGAAGAACCGGTCGGCCTAGCGCTGGCCGACGCCACCGTGGTGAACGACGATCTCACCCGCACGGTCGATGAATTGGTGGCCCTGATCGACCGCTACCGGGGGCGTTGATCCCGCGACGTCGCAGGTAGCATCACCCCTGCCCGTTTCGGCGGGTGCGTGCGAATCGGGCCTCGAGGCCCACGAACTGCGAAGGACCTGCCATGGCCGCCAGCGACTCGATGATGACCCCCCAGTTGGAGACCTTGCTCGACAAGGTGGATTCCAAGTTCAGTCTCGTCACCTTGGCCGCTCGCCGCGCCCGCAGCCTGCAGGACTACTACAGCCGCGACGGCATGGTGTCGAACAAGATCATCCCGCCGCAGGTTCCCTCGTTGCGCAAGCCCCTCAGCATGGGCTTCGAAGAGATCGCTCTCGACAAGATCGTTCGCGTGTCAGCCGAGGAGATGGCCGAGCGCCACGCCGCCGAAGAAGCCGCTCGCGCCGATGCTGAAGCAGCCTTCGCTGACGCCGATGCTCTCGCCGCTGGTGTGGCGGAGCAGTCCGACGGCGAACCCGCCGCCGACTGATTCATCATGAGCGACCTCGCCGGCAAGCGCATCGTTGTTGGCGTGTGCGGTGGCATCGCCGCGTACAAGGCCGTCGAAGTGTGTCGACGTCTCGTCGATGCCGGAGCTCACGTGATTCCGGTCATGACCAAGGGTGCCGAGCACTTCATTGGTCGAACCACGTTGTCGGCATTGTGCAGTGAGCCGGTGCAGACGTCGTTGTGGGACGAGGAGTCACCCATTCCCCACACCAAGCTCGGTCAGGGCGCCGATTTGGTTCTGGTCGCGCCGGCCACCGCCCGCTTGCTCGGTGCCTATGCGAACGGTCTCAGCACCGATCTGCTCACCAACGTTCTCATCGCCACGCGTGCACCCGTGGTGGTGTGCCCAGCGATGCACACCGAGATGTGGGAGCACCCGGCGGTGGTTGACAACCTCGCCGTGCTGCGGCGCCGCGCCATGCCAGTGGCGCAGCGGGGTAGCGGGCCGCTACCAGACTGATTGCCGAAAGGCCCATCGACCGGACATGCGTGCGAGAAAATTTTTCAACGGCGGGCCAGACTAGGGGGCAGCGTGTGGCAGGCGGCAATACAGAGCTTGGCAACGGTATCAACGATATCTTGGACTGGCAGTTCTCGCATCTCTGGCCTTGTTT
>JBMTPW010000308.1:0-2463 GCA_049444115.1 Ilumatobacteraceae bacterium
GGACGCTCCGGCTCGGGCCACCGATTGGAAGGGCAATGCCTGGACACCGGAAACCGACTCACCAGCAGCTCATCCGAACGCCCGCTTCACCGCTCCGGCTGCGCAATGCCCCTCCATCGCCCCGGAATGGCAGGACCCGGCCGGCGTTCCGATTTCGGCCATCCTTTTCGGTGGACGACGCCGCACCACGGTGCCTCTCGTGACCGAGGCTTTCGACTGGGAGCACGGAGTCTTCCTCGGATCGATCATGGCCAGTGAAACCACTGCAGCCCAGCAGGGGGCCGTCGGCAAACTGCGGTTCGATCCCATGGCCATGCTTCCGTTCTGCGGGTACAACATGGCCGACTACTTTGCACATTGGTTGCAGCTCGGCTCCCGATCGCATCCCGACAAGTTGCCCAAGATCTTCTTCGTCAACTGGTTCCGTCGCGACGAGAGCGGTCGTTTCCTCTGGCCTGGCTTCGGAGAGAACAGTCGAGTCCTCAAGTGGATCTTCGATCGCGTGAACGGGAGCGGCCCAGCGGTACGGACCCCGATCGGCCTCCTTCCTCCAGCGGATGGTCTGGACACGTCGGGGTTGGAGATCTCCAACGACGATCTTCAGGATCTGCTGAGCGTGGACATCGATGGTTGGAAGACCGCCATCCCCCAGATCGAGGACCACTTCGCCCAGTTCGGCCAGAAACTTCCGCCGGTACTGACCAAACAGCTGGCCAGTCTCGCCGCGGCCCTCTGAGTCGAGAACGTCCCCGAACGGGTCAGGACACCTGCCCCACGAGCAGGGCTCGAATGCCCAGCCCCATGAGGAACAGTCCGCCCAGCCCGTAGAGCAGGTAGAGCTTGTGCTTCATCTGATTGCGGTAGCTGTAGATGATGGCCACGGCAATGATGGCCACGAAGCCGTAGAAGGCGTGGAACTGGGGGAATTCCAACTTGTAGCGATTGACCACCGCGACCCCGAGACCAACCTGAACGAAGACTGTGAGCTGGGCCAGGGCGGTGAACCACCACAGAGCCCGAGTGCGCAGAGATGGGAACCGGTGCGCCGACAGTGCCCAGACACCCGCCAAACCGTTGGCGATGATCATGAACCAGGCCCACGAGGTGTGCAGATCGACCAACATCAGGGCGTTCATGACCGGTCAGACCCTACTGACGAACTGGCGGGGTTCCCACTCACCCACCACAGGCGATACCCCCGTAGAGAACCGTCACCTGGCCGGACGTCTCGGAACCGGTCAGGGTGCCAGACAGCGTCCTGACGATCTCGAATCCGGCACCGAAGATTTCGTCGGTGAACACGGTGGTCTGTGGGAACGCCTCGCGAAGTGCCGACACCGTCGAACCAAGAGTGATCCCGCCCTCCGCCTTCAGAGCCGCCGGTTCCGCACCTCCGGGTCCGGCCGGACCGTAACGCCAGAAGAAGAAATGCAACCGGCCTTCGGCCACGGTGCTCTCGTCTCCGAAGAGCAACAAGAGATCACCCCAACGCACGCCACGCACCCGGGTGCCCGGGCAGTTGCCGAATTCCGAAAAAGCGTCCACATATCCGCTGTCCTCGTCGGGGGCGCCGAGGCGCGCTTTCAAGTACGTGAGCACTCCTTCGGGATCGACCCCGAATCGAACGTCGCCGATACCGTCCCTCCGCAGGAGGAGAACCTCAGCCGGATCGCTGGTGGTGGTCGTCGTCGCGGCAAGGGTGGATGTGGTCGACGATGTCGTGGATGTCGTCAATGGGGCCATGGTGGTGGCCACAGTGGTGGGCGAGGTCGGAAGGGGTGTCAAGTTGCCCTCACCAGCGTCGTCGGTGCCGCACGCTCCCAGGATCGTTTGGACGGCGACGAGAAGCACGGCGGCGACTGCAGAGATTCGGCGTCCGATGATCACGGAGTCAGTCTGCCGAATCATCTGATCAGGGTGTTGGCTTGTTCCCCGCGTTCGACCAGCCGCAAGGAACCACCAGGGAGAGCTTCGACCACCGTCACCGACGCATTGTCCAAACTGTCGATGACCAGGCGATCGTCGTTCAGACAGGCTCCGATGACGGCGTTGATGGCGATGAAATGACTGAAGATCACGGTGTCCACCGGCCGCGACGAGACGTAGTTCACCACATCGTCGCGAAAGGTCGTGTACCGATCCCCCAGGTCGTGCCAGCACCCCGCCATGGCGGCGCGCAACCACGGCACCCGCTGGCCGAGGGGAACGCCGTCGGGCGACGGGATCTCGCTCACTCGGGGCTCGATCGCCACCGATGCGTCGTTCCACATCGCCGCCAGGAAACCGGCGGTCTCGCGGCACCGTCGCAGGGGACTCGACACCAGAACCGTCGGATCGAGTTGCGCCAGGCGTCGTGCCGTGACCTCGGCCTGGGATCGTCCCACCGCGTCGAGACCCGGATCAGCATCGTCGTCCCATCCCGCAGCGGCCCGGCCGTGACGAACCAGATGGATACGACTCACC
>JBMTPW010000309.1:0-2461 GCA_049444115.1 Ilumatobacteraceae bacterium
ATGAGTTGGAAGACCGGCATGACCAGTGACGGGATGAAGGCCGAGGGCATGCGCCGGACCCGTACCAACGAACGCTTGACGAGGATGCCGATGACTTCGCGCGGTTTGCCGTCGTGACGCGAGAAACGTGACGGCTGATCGAGAGCAACGGTCATGATGCTGCCAATCGTCGGCGGAGCGTGCGCAAGGCGAAGGCGATGCTGATCATGGCGATGGACAAGGGAATCAACCAGGCTCGGGTGAATTGCGAGATCTCGAGATCGTGATTGATGAAACCTTGCATCCCTTCGACGATGTGCGACATGGGATTCCAGTCGGCCACCGTGCGATACCAGCCGTGCATGTAGTGCCGCGGGAAGAAGGCCGAGGACAGGAACATCAGCACGAACACCAAGGGGAATGCCCCTTGGACCACCTCGGGACTTCCGGAGCGGATGGCCAGTCCGGCCATGAGGCCGCTCATGGCCAGGCCCAACAACGATGCACCGACGATCAAGCCGAGAATGCCCAAAGGACCGCTCTGAACTCGGGCCCCGAAGGCGGTGAAGATGACCAGGAACACCGACACCTGGACCACACCGATGACCATCGAACCAGCGAGGCGTCCGAGCACGATCGAGGTGCGCGAGATCGGCGAGGCCAGGAGTCGTTCGAAGAAGCCTTGTTCGATGTCGGTGGCCAGGTCACCGGCGGCCGAGGTCGAAGCGAAGAGGACACCCTGCAAGATGGCCCCGGCCACCGCATAGTTGAGGAACGACGTGGCGATGTTGGCGGTGAAGTAGGGATCTTCGGCCAGACGATTGAAACTGGCCGAGCCGAGAGCGGCGAAGAACAGGGGGAAGATGAACGACGGTGCCAGCACTGCCGGTTGACGCAGTCGACCGCGCACACTGCGCTTGGTCAGGGCCACGCTGTGCAGTACGAGCGTCATCGGCGGCGCTTCCCGGCAGGTGCCACTTCCTCGGTTTCGGCGGGTCCGTCACCATGTGACACCGCGCCCTCCAGTCGATACCCGGTCGCCTCGGCGAAGACGTCGTCCAAACTCGGTTCGTTCAGTTCCAGGTGCCGTACTTTCAACCCGGCTTCGTCGAGAGCTCTCACCACTCCGGCCACGTCTTCGGCACCGCGGGCCAAGCCCACGCCGAGAGTTCCTTCCGATGTCGGACGCAGGTCTCCGAAGCGCGCCAGGATGGCGCGGGCTTGGTCGCTGTGCATCGCATCGACGCTGATGCTCAAAGTGGGCGATCCCACCTGCGCCTTCAGGTCGCGGGGTACTCCCTCGCGCACGATGCGCCCGTGATCGATGATGGCGATGCGATCGGCCAGTTGGTCTGCTTCTTCCAGGTACTGAGTGGTGAGCAGAACGGTCGTGCCGTTGGCGTTCAGGCGGCGCACCTCCTCCCACAAGGTGAGCCGACTCATGGGATCGAGTCCGGTGGTTGGTTCGTCCAGGAACAGCACCGATGGTTCGTGAACCAGTGAGAGTGCCAGATCCAAACGTCGTCGCATCCCCCCTGAATAGGTGCCCACGCGTCGATCGGCTGCGGCGGTGAGTCCCACACGCTCGAGCAGTTCCACACCGCGCTGGCGACCGGTGAGGCGGGGGAGTCCGTAGAGCACGGACTGCAACTCGAGCAATTCGCGTCCGGTCATCAAGGGGTCGATGGCGGCGTCCTGAAGAGCGACGCCGATGGATCGGCGGACTTTGTTGGCCTCGGTGACCACGTCGTAGCCCGCGACCCGGGCCGTTCCCGAGGTCGGGGTGAGCAGTGTGGTGAGCATCCGAACGGTGGTGCTCTTACCGGCACCGTTCGGTCCGAGGAACCCGAAGATTTCGCCTTGGCGCACTTCCAGGTCCACGCCGTCGACGGCCTTGACGATGTTGTCGCCGCTCCCGAAATGGCGAACCAGTCCGGAAGCGACGATGGGGGCGTGGGTCACGAGTTTGTACGCTACAACTTCATTGGGGCCGACCCGCACCAAAGGCTGGGCGGCATCGGGTCGAGCGACTATTTCTTGGCTGCAGCGACGGCTTGCCAAACCCGTTCAGCGGTGCAGGGCATATCGATATGGCGCACCCCGAGGTGGGACACCGCATCGATGACCGCCGACTGCAGGGACGGCGTGGAGCCGATGCTCCCTGATTCACCGATGCCCTTGGCGCCGAGCGGATTCACGAAGGTCGGGGTCTCCATGTGCACCACCTCCACCATGGGCAATTCGGCTGCCGAGATGAAGGCGTAGTCCGCCAGGTTGGACGTGGTCGGGTTGCCGTCGGCGTCGTACTTGACTTCTTCGAGCAAAGCCTGGGCGGCACCCTGGGCCACACCACCGTGGATCTGACCTTCGAGCAACATCGGATTGAGCACCCGACCGGCGTCGTCGCAGGCCACCTGACGCAAGTGCTTCACCCGGCCGGTCTCCACGTCCACTTCGACGACGGCGACGTGGGCACCGAAGG
>JBMTPW010000310.1:0-2457 GCA_049444115.1 Ilumatobacteraceae bacterium
GGCGCGTCGTTCCGAGGTGCGCGGAGCGGGTGCCTTGTCACGCGAAACCGTGAAGCGCGACAAGTCCATCAAGGCCGAGTCCGGAGCCGGTCCCAGTGGGGCCGCCTACGAATCCGCCGAGACCACGGCGCGTTCGACCGCACTCGAAAAGGCCGCCGAGGTGGCTCCCGTCGCGTGGCAGGCCCCGGACGAGGAAACACTTGGCGTGTCGCGTCGTCAGTTCTTCAATCGCGCCACGGTTTCGATGATGACCGCGAGCCTCGGCGCGTTCGGCGTGGCCGTTGTCGCGTTCCTCTGGCCCCGTGCCGGTGGCGGATTCGGTTCGAAGGTGACTGTCGGTCGTCTCGACGATCTGTTGGTGCAGATTCGTAGCGAGAAAGGTTTCGTGTACAAGCCCGAAGCCCGCACATGGCTCACCGCGTACCCGGCCGATGCTCTTCCGAAGGCGCGCAATGCGTATTCGTCGCAGCCGTCGGTGTTGGCCGGAATGGAAGCCGGACTGGTCGCGCTCTATCAGAAGTGTCCGCACCTCGGCTGTCGTGTTCCTGAGTGCAAGAGCTCGCAGTGGTTCGAATGCCCGTGTCATGGTTCGCAGTACAACCGTGTCGGTGAGAAGAAGGCCGGTCCGGCTCCGCGCGGCATGGATCGCTTCGGTGTCTCCATTAGCAATGGCAACGTGGTGGTCGATACCGGCGCCGTGTTCAACGGTCCGGCCATCGGTGTGAACACCACTGGTCAAGAAGCCGAAGGACCGCACTGCATCACGGGCGGAGGAGGCCACTGATCATGATCGCTCTCGCCACCACCACCATTGCCGTCGTTCTCACCCTCATCTTCGTTGCGGGATGGATCTTTTACGCGTTCATGAATCGTGGCGCGGGTCGCGCCGAGATCGGTTCGGAAATCGAACTGGCCGCGAACCGCAAGAAGTACTACGAGGATGAGGAACTCGAGGGCAAACGCCTCGAGCGAGTTCAGTTCCTCGGGGTGATCATGTTGGCCACCATCACCATCGGCCTTCCTGCGTACTGGGTGATGGAGCCCAGCCGTCAGGCCGGAGCCATCGAGGGTTACGACGGTCGTTTCGTTACATGGGGATCGAATTTGTTCGCTTCCACCGCCGAAGGTGGTTTCAACTGCGCCGGTTGCCACGGTGGAATGAACGCCACCGGTGGTGCAGCGCCGTGGACGGTCACGGATTCGAAGACGGGCGAAGTGAAGTCGGTGACGTGGAAGGCGCCGGCGTTGAACACGGTGTTCTATCGATTCGACGACAGCGAAGTTCAGTTCATCCTCGAATACGGCCGCCCGTTCTCGCCGATGTCTCCGTGGGGAACCAAGGGTGGCGGGCCCATGAACTCGCAGCAGATCGAAACCCTCATCGCGTATCTGCACAGCATCCAGATCCCTCGCGAGGATTGTCTCGTGCAGGATGCGAATCCGCTGAACTGTGAAGGCGGACATTTGCCGGCGTCCGAACAGGACAAGATCCAGGACGCGGCCGAGAAGGCCGTCGAGGATGGCACGTACGACTCCATTGGTGAAGCGCTGTTCAATCTGGAACTTGGTGCCGGTGCCTACAGCTGCGCGCGGTGTCACACTCCGGGCTGGAGTTGGGGCGAGCCCGGCAACACCGGTGCGGGCGCCTTCGGCTGGAACCTCACTGGTGGCGCGACCAACTCTCACTTCGCCACCGAGCAGGAGATGATCGATTTCATCAAGTCCGGCTCCAAGTACGGCGTGAAGTACGGCGTCCAAGGTCAGGGCAGTGGTCGTATGCCCGGGTTCGGCAGCCTTCTCACCGACGACCAGATCCAAGAGATCGTGAACTACGTCCGGAACGAACTATGAGCTCACTACTTGCCATCGGATGGGAACCCGAAATTCGGGGAATCCTCACCGTCATCATCGGAACCGTGGCGCTGTGCGGCAGTGTCTATCTGTTGCTCGGCACCAACATCGGTGTCCGATTGGGTTTCTTGGTGTCGATGGCCGGACTCTTCGGATGGATGATGTGCATGGGCATCATCTGGATGAGTTACGGCATCGGTTTGAAGGGCAACGAACCGTCCTGGAAACCGGCGGAACCGTTCTCGATCGTTCGTGAAGGGCAGTACCTCCTCGACGCCGAAGTCATCGAGTCACCCGTGAAGGTCGACGACGGTGCTTCATACACCGAACAGGCGACCGCCGCGGCCACCACCATGGAGTCCGAGGGTTGGAAGTTGTTGCCCACCGATGACCGTGGTCGTGGCCAGGCCATCGCCGCCGCCGACGAGATCATCCAGGTCGAAGCCGAGATGTACGCCGCCGGCGAGTATCAAGCCACCGCCGTTTACGTGCGTGGCGGAGAACGGTTCCCGAAGTTCGGCGACAAGATCGACTTCATCGCCTTCTTCCACAAGCCCTCGTACGCGGTGGTCGAAATCGCGCCTTTGGTGCCACAACGCTCCGAAC
>JBMTPW010000311.1:0-2453 GCA_049444115.1 Ilumatobacteraceae bacterium
ACCCACACCGTACGGAGTTTGAAGCCGCTGCCTCTGCCGTTGGGCTACCGGGGCGTGGACGCAACGCTACCCGAATCACCCGCATGTTCACCCGGGCAGCACGACGGACGCCCACATGAAACGCCGGCACGACCCGCAGAAGGTCTAAGTTCGAGGCGTGCTCGCCTTCACATTTCCCGGACAGGGATCCCAAAGACCCGGCATGGGGCGTCCGTGGGTCGACCACGAGTCGTGGGAACTGGTGGGTGAGGCCAGCGAAGTCGCCGGACGCGACGTGGCTCGGCTACTTCTCGATGCCGATGCCGACGAATTGAAGGACACCCGGAACGCTCAACTGACCACGTTCGTCTCCAGCCTCATGGTGCTCGACGCCGTGGAACGTTTGGGCGTCGAACCGAGTTTTTGCGCCGGACACAGTTTGGGCGAATACACGGCCCTGACCGCCACCGGAGCCCTCGGCTTCGACGACGGTGTGCGTCTGGTCAGCGAACGCGCCGATGCCATGCACGAAGCCGGCCAATCGAACCCCGGCACGATGTCGGCGATTCTCGGTCTCGACGATGAACTCGTCGAAGTCGCCTGCCGTCGCGCCGATGCCGACGTTTGGGTCGCCAACTTCAACGCACCGGGACAGATCGTCATCGCCGGTTCTCCGGACGGTGTTGCCGCCGCGGCCGCCATCGCGAAAGAGCTCGGCGCCAAGAAAGCAATGCCTCTTCCGGTGTCCGGTGCCTTCCACACACCGTTCATGACACCTGCTCGCGAACGACTTCGTGAGGCGATCGCCGCCGCGTCTCCGCGGGACACCGAAGTCCCCGTCATTTCGAACGTCGATGCTTCCGCCCACGACCGAGGAGAAGATTGGGCCAGTTTGTTGTCGGCCCAACTCTCCAGTCCGGTGAGATGGAAGCAATGCCTGATGGCGCTCGCCGAATTGGGAGTGACGAACTTCGCGGAGCTTGGCCCGGGCGGCGTCCTCACGGGAATGGCCAAACGAACCATCGACGACGCGCGCACGATTTCCGTGGCCACGCCCGACGACCTCGACAAGTTCATCGAATGGGTGAACGCGTCGGCTCCCACTGGCGCGGCGCAACTCGAGGGTGAACACCTCTTCGCCGTCGAACGCTTGGTGGTCAGTCCGGCCGCGGGAATCTTCGTGCCTCGTTCCGACCTACTCCCCGGCGCCCACATCGAAATCGGCACCATCATCGGCGCGGTCGGCGAGGTCGATGTGCTGTCGGCTTTCGCCGGGATTCTTCAGGCCTACATCGCCGTCGACGGCGAGCGCATCACGCCCCGTCAACCGATCGCTTGGTTGAGGACGGCCTGACGTGCCGGCCACGTCGATCGGCGCCCGAGGCGCGATCATCACCGGTTGGGGCAGTGCCCTGCCGCCGCGGGTCGTCACGAATGCCGATCTGATGCGGACTCTCGACACGTCCGACGAGTGGATCAAGGAACGCAGCGGTATCTCCGAACGACATGTTGGCGGAACAACCTCGGAGCTGAGCGTCGAGAGTGGTCGTCAGGCCTTACGAATGGCCGGGCTCGATCCTTCCGAGATCGACGCCTTGGTCCTGTCCACGACCACGCCCGATCGAACGGTCCCCGCCACGTCGGCCACGGTCCAGAACGCCCTCGGATTGAAGTGCGGCGCCTTCGATGTGAATGCGGCATGCAGTGGATTCGTGTACGCCCTCACCGTGGCTCACGGATTGATCGCCGTCGGAGCCCGCAAGATTCTCGTGATCGGAACCGACACGTTGTCACGCATCACCGATTGGAACGACCGAAACACGGCGGTCTTGTTCGCCGATGGCTCCGGTGCGGTGGTGCTCGAAGCAGTCGATGGTCCGGGTCAACTTCTCGCGTGGGACATCGACGCCGACGGCTCGGCTGAAGATCTTTTGTACTGCGAACTCGGCGGCACCATTCACATGGAGGGCAAGGAAGTTTTTCGTCGAGCGGTGCGCATCATGGTCGACTCCGGCCAGAAGTCCCTCGAAGCCGCCGGTGTGACGGCCGATCAAGTTGCATTGGTCGTTCCACATCAAGCCAACATTCGCATCATTCAGGCCGCCTGTGAGCGCCTCGGAATACCAATCGAACGAGCGGCCACCGTGTTGCACTACACGGGCAACACCTCATCGGCCTCCATTCCGCTGGCCTTGGTCGACGCATTAAGTGCCGGGCGATTGAAGAACGGGGACAACGTGCTCTTGGTTGGATTCGGAGCCGGAATGACTGCAGCCAGTGCCGTGTTGCGTTGGGGAGGAACACCATGAGTCGAGTCGTTCTCGTGACCGGTGGCTCCCGCGGCATCGGACTGGCCACCGCCCGTCGTTTCGCATCTCTCGGCGACAAGGTGGCCGTCACCTACAACTCCACTCCCCCGCCCGATGGGTTTCTCGCCGTGAAGTGCGACGTGCGTTCCTCCGCTGACGTGGAAG
>JBMTPW010000312.1:0-2446 GCA_049444115.1 Ilumatobacteraceae bacterium
TCCCTGGTGGAGTCGGCCGGCTGATCCTGACCAACCCGGACGATCTCTTGAACACAGGTATCGAAGTCGAGGCCAAGCCCGGGGGCAAGAACGTGAAGAAGCTCAGCCTGCTTTCTGGTGGTGAGCGCAGTCTCACGGCGTTGGCGTTCCTTTTCGCCGTGTTCCGGAGTCGACCCTCGCCGTTCTATGTCATGGACGAAGTCGAGGCGGCTCTCGACGATGTCAATCTCCATCGGTTCCTGGGTCTGATCAACGAATTCCGACGCGAAGCCCAATTGCTCATCGTCAGTCACCAGAAGCGGACCATGGAAGCCGGCGACTCATTGCTCGGGGTGAGTATGCAACCGGGTGGATCCTCCAAAGTGGTGATCGAAAGAGCATCGGCCTCTGCTGGAGGAGTGGCGTGAACGTCCAGAATCTCATCCTGATCCTCCTCGTAGTGACCCTGGTCTTCGGGTTCGGGGTGGTCCTGCTCAATCGGAGGTCGGAGAAGAGTCCTCCAACCGCAGTCGCTCCGACGGTCACCGAGGCTGCCCCCGCGGTTCCACAGGCGATGGTGTCGGCGGTGCCAGTCCCGGCGACCGGACTGCGAGGCCGACTTGGGCGGACCGCCTCGCTGATCACCGGCACGATGCTCGGTATTCGTCAGCGAGGTTCGATCACCGACGGTACCTGGGAGGAATTGGAAGAGGCCCTGTTGCGAGCAGACGTCGGGGTGCAGGTCACGTCCTCGCTGTTGGACGAGTTGCGCAGTCGAATGGGACGCAAGGAGATCAGCGATGCCGATTCCTTGGTCGCCGGACTGCAATCCGAAATGACCCGACGTCTGAACGCGGGTCGACGCGAGGTGCAGGTACGGGCGACGACGGCCGGTCGCGTGCCGGTGGTTTTGATGGTTGGGGTGAACGGAGCCGGGAAGACCACCAGTATCGGCAAGATCGCCGCGCAACACGTCCAGAATGGACGACGGGTGATGTTGGCAGCCGGAGACACGTTCCGAGCGGCGGCTGCCGAACAATTGGAGACTTGGGCCGAGCGAAGTGGTGCGGACATCGTGCGCGGTCAGGAAGGCGGAGATCCGAGCGCGGTGGTCTTCGATGCCATTGCCAGTGCGGCGTCCAAGGGATGCGATCTGGTGATCGCCGATACCGCCGGACGGCTCCAGAACAAGTCCAATCTGATGGACGAGTTGCGCAAAGTCCGCCGGGTTGCCGATCGTGAACCTGGTGAAGTCGTCGAAGTTCTCCTGGTGATCGACGCCACGACGGGTCAGAACGGCATCAGTCAGGCCCGCGAGTTCACCCAGGCCGTCGGAGTGAGTGGCATCGTGCTCACCAAGTTGGACGGTTCGGCGAAAGGCGGAGTGGTGTTCGCCATCGAGACGGACATGGGAATTCCAGTGAAGTTGGTGGGTGTCGGCGAGGGGGTCGAGGATCTGATCCCCTTCGACCCGGACGACTTCGTGTCCGCACTGTTCGCAGGGTAGGAGAAAGAAATCCTCGACTCACGGGAACCTGTGACTCCGACCGATCGTCGGATCGGTGTCGTGAGGTCGGGCGCTGCGGCTTCGCGGATCGGGAACAGGGGACCGGGAACACAGGATGGAGACGTCGAGATGGAAGACAGGGCGGAAGGGATGAACGAAAGGCCGACAACGGAGACCTTCACTCGGCCCACTCGGTCACGGCGTCGGTGGTCGGCGCTCGTCGTGGTGCCGGTGCTGGCGGTGGGCTGTGGAGGAACCGATGACTCCGGTGCGAATTCCGCCGTTCTCCGTGTTCTGGACGACCAGATTCTGGTGGCCAATGCCGTGGGATCACCAGGCAGTCAGATGTCCGCGACGACACTGTCGTCGCAAGCCTTCTATGAATTCGAAATCGTCGGGAATCTGGCCGAACTCGGTGGGCCGAGCGCGGCCTACGTCATCGAACCGAGTGAGCCTTCCGTCGAACAACTCGACCGATTGCGAACGGCATTCGGGGTGACGGAGTCCTTTGCCACACAATCCCCGGAGATGGGTGGTGGTTTGATGGCCGGCCCGACCGACGGGACGGCGCCGATGATTTCGGTGATGGACGACGTCATGGGGACGTGGAGTTACTCGCCGGCTTGGGCCGACTCGGTCCTGCAGGAATGTCTGGACACCCCAGTCGCCGAAGGCACCGGCGAAATCTCCGCCGCATGCGCACCGACGAATCCACCGGAGAACCTGCCGTCGCTGGACGAGGCCAGGCAGATGTTCGCCTCGTTGATGGAGGAACTGGACGTCCCGAGCGAGAACCTGATCATCGAATCAGCGGGCGACGAGTGGAGTGTCATGGTGAACGGATTCGGAACCATCGATGGCATTCGCAGCCCATTCACCTGGAGCGTCACCTACGGCGAGAACGGAAACGTGGTATCGGCCTTCGGTGTGCTGAACGTCGGTGTGCGCGGACTGGGAGAG
>JBMTPW010000313.1:0-2435 GCA_049444115.1 Ilumatobacteraceae bacterium
GTGACCAACTCGGCATCACCGATTCGCGGCGAAAGTCGAACCGTGATCGTCGGTTCGAACGCCGCGGCCCACGGCGTCACGAAGGAGCGTTGCAAGGACGTTTCCGGATCCTGGCGCCAACGATCAAGTGGATTGCTTCGCCAACGGGTGAACGCAAACGACACCGGTGTGGAATCGTCGAAGAACCGATTCAGGCGCGTCGGAACCTGCACCACTTCGGTTGAGACGCGTTCCGGCTCGAGGATCTCGGAAAAGCCGACTCCTGGTCCGGAGTTCTGGTCGAAGGGGTCTGTCGCGGCAACGGTGGCGATTCGCAGGGTCACGGTGGTGGCCGCGGCCGGTAGTTCCACGCTTTGGCCGCCAGCAGTTCGCGAGGTCCGATCGAGTGCGAGTGCGGCCCACGCGCCGTCGTCGAGCCGAAGATCGACGGCGGTGATCCAACGTCCGGAGATGTCGAAGGGTTGCACCAGTCGCAGGCGCTCGAGCGGCTGACCACGTGCCTCGATTCTGATCATCTGACCGACGGGATTCGCATCCACGCCCACGCGCCACGATGTCGACAGATCACCGTCGATGGCCATGGCGGGTCGGTATTCGGGCCAATAGGTGAGTTGAGGACCGTAGGCCGAGGCACGCGCCAGAACGCCGGTCTTCTCGGGTGGTTCCTCGACGAGCGTCTGGGAGGTCTCGTTCGCCGCAGGAAAGACCGGGAGGCGCGAGTCGAAGAGATCATCAGCCAGTAGAACTCCGAAACGGGACTCCGTTGCGCCCCACACCTCTTGGGAACTGCGCCAATGGTGGGCTCGTCGACGATTGGAATCGGTGACGATCACTTCTGGTGCGGCGGAGACCGCCGTTTCCAGCTGCTGGTCGTCAAGTGCGGCTTCTGAGAGAACCATGGCGGTGCCGTCAAGAAGGCCGAGAGCACCGAGGTCGACCACTCCACTGCCATCAGCACCCACCACCGTTGGATTCTCCGAGATCCGCGTCGGGGACGAGGCGTCCTCGACGGCATAGAGCAGGATTTCGGGTTGCGCCTGCATTGGATGTGCGACCACATCTTCGCTCCAGCGCTCGAGACCACGTTGAAGCGCTCGATTCTCCTGAGCCGCTCCGAACGTCTCCAGCAGGGTGAGACCAGGGGGATCGGTTCCCAACAGGGCCCTCGCGGCTTCCGGGCGAACCGTACCGAACCGTTCGTATTGGTGGCTGGTGACCACCATGACCGTGTCGGCACCGAGCAGACGAGCAACCGGAGCAACGGACTCCGCCGAGGCCGTGCCGGCTTGGAAGGCGTCATCGAGGGCATAGAGCAGATCCATGAGCGGCGCACTACCGAGTGGCAGCCAATCCCTAGAAAGGAAGGCCTTCTTGGTCAATGCGGGAAGAATCGGATCGACCGGGTATCCCCATCGGTAGGCCGCGGACTCGATTCCGGGAAGCAAGAGAACCGATCCGGTGTACCCGTCGTCGAAGCGTTGGTCGAGATACGTTGCGGCGTCGTTCCATGCTTGCGGCAACGTCTCGGGACGGGTCAGGGATGGATCGATGAGGTCACCGGACACCACCGCTGGAGCGTTGATCAGGACCAGAAGCGCCACGAACGCCATCGCCCGACGCCGGCGCGCAGCGTTGCGATCCGAACCATTCGCCCGTCGGCGCTCGAGGAGGCTGCCGATTCCGAGCGCCAATGCCAAGACGATCAGGGGGACAGCACGAGTGGAGGATCGCAGGGCCATGCTCACAGCGGATTTCGGATGTTCGACGGCAAGAGACCAGAGGGGTGAGGGATCGTCGAATGGATGCGGGCCGATGGCCAGCACCGAACCCACGAGAACCATGGTCATCAAGGGCCAGCGCCACCTGCGGTCACCCAGGATTCCCCACAGTCCGATGAGGGTCAAAGCTCCGCCGGCGGCGAGGACGAAGAGGGAGTCCTGGTAGGCCGCCGAGGCCGACGTCAGAGCGACGACATCGTTCCGGTCGTAGAAGAGCCAATATCCGAGACCGCGCAACACCTCCGGAGCCGTCGAGGTGGCGGCGGTCGAGACCAATGATTCGCTGTACGACAAAACCGCTGCTCCGTGACGTGCCTGAACGAAGAGGCCGGCCAGCCACCAAGCACTCGCGAGAATGGAGACGAAGCCCAGGAGAAACACCGTCCGTACCGTTCGACGGGTGGTCATCTGTCCGGTTCGCCACTGATGAACGATCCAGATCAATGGACCAGGAGCGATCATCAGCAGGGCTGTGGCATTCAGTCCCCCCGATGACAGGACCAGGAACCCGAAGGCGGCCACTGCGAGCCATCTCCGTCCAGCGCTCATCGCCACTCCACACATCCACGGCAGGAGAGCCCACGGAAGAAGCAACGCCGACGTGCGCGAAATGTACGGAAGCACGTACGGCGAGAATTCATAGACGGCGGCGGCCAT
>JBMTPW010000314.1:0-2427 GCA_049444115.1 Ilumatobacteraceae bacterium
CACCACGCAAGGGTGATCGGATAGATACCCACGTCGAGCAGAGCGCCGCCCCCTTTGGCGGGATCGAACAGACGATGCGCAGGGTCCCGCGGCGCAGCAAAGGAGAAGTCGCTGTCGATCGACACGATGCGACCGAACTCTCCCGAGTCGAGACGTCGCTTGAGCTCGACATGGAGAGGATTGAATCGCGTCCACATCGCCTCCATCACGAATCTGCCCGTCTCACGCGACACGGCGACGATGTCTTCGACCTCTGTGGAGTTCATCGCCATCGGCTTTTCCACGAGCACGTGCTTGCCGGCGCGCATGAACTCGATCGCCTGTGAGCGGTGAACGGGGTGGATCCCGGCCACGTACACGATGTCGACTTCCGGGTCGGCAGCGAGGTCACCGATGGAACCATGGGCCCGCGGGACCGAAAGTTTCGCTGCGAATGCGGCTGCGCTGTCGAGGTGTCGGCTGCCGACCGCGACGATCGATGAACCCTCGACGTGCGCGAAATCACGCACGAAATCACGTGCGATTCGTCCGGTCCCTGCGATACCCCAGCGGAACTTCATCCCGACACCACTCCCCTCCGAGTTCGTCCCGAACCATGAGACCACGCGAGGCCGCTCAGCCACAACACGGAAGCTGCCACGTACACGGTAATGAATGCGATGTCGAAACTCGTGGAGGCGGACAGCGCGCCCACCGATGCAGTCGTGGCCATGAATCCCCCGCGCTGCGCAAGAGTCATCGCGGCCAGACCAGCCCCTGGTCGATCGGGATTCGCGTTCGCTGCCATGAGGTAAACCTGGGGGAACATCACACTCACCCCCAGTCCCCAGAGCGCGAACCCGACGAGAGCGACGACGGCATGTGGCGCGAGCACGATCGTGCCCACCCCTGCTCCCACCGAAACAACAGACCCGATCATCACTCTCACTGTTCCGAGTCCATCGATCAGTCGGTCGCCGCGGAAGCGGCCGAGGAGCATCGCCGCGGCGAACACGACCGGCCCTGCTCCTTTGAGCCATCCTGCATCGAGGGCATCGCGCAGGGCGATCGCACTCCATTCATTGGGCGTGTTCTCCAAGGCAGCCGCACCGAGCGCGAGCAGAGGAATGGCAGCGAGGGCAGAGGTGACGCGGCGCGGGGTGCTCTCCCGATCACGAGCAGGGGGGTGGACGGCTGTCGAATCGTCGACTGCTGCCGACGCGAGCGACGAGACCGATCCGACCGACACCACGAGCAACACTGCCGAGACCGTGACGAGGTGGATTCCCAGGGGTATCTCGAGGGCGGACGCGACCCACCCAACCAGACTCCCCGAGACGAATCCGACGCTCCACATGCCGTGGATGCGCTGCATGATCGATTTTTCGGTGGTGGCCTGCACCGCTGCCGCTTCCGCGTTCATGGCGGTGTCGCAAAGGACGTCGGAGAGCCCGAGAAACGTCAACAGGACCAATAAGGCAGACGAATTGGGCACCACAGCAATGAGAGGGAATGCGAGAGCAAGAGCGACAGCTGATCGCCGCAACACGCGCAACACCTCTCCCGGGCGCAACAGTCGGGCGGAGAGGAGCGAGCCGAGGATCCCTCCGAGTCCCCCGCCGAGCAGGGCGATCCCGAGGTCGCGATTGCCGACACCCAATGCGTCGCGAACCTCGTCGACCCGGGGCAGCCAATTGGCGAATGACGCACCGTTCGCGAAGAACACGAGCCCGATGGCTCCAACCGACCGGGACGCACGAGGGCTCACGACTCGCTACGCTAACCGCCGCACGGGACGCCGGCGGGAGGTCCGGCCGACAGTCAGATCATCAGTTCCGAGTGCCGTGATAGAGTTCATCATCTGCTAATCGGGCAGACCTAACAGGGGGAAGACATGAGGGCAAGACATCTTGCATCTCTGTTCGCGGCGAGCGCGATCGTGCTCGGTGCGTGCGGAGGTTCCGACGACTCGAACTCCGATGCCGGTGAGGCCTCGGGCACCGACGGTTGCACCGTTGGCGTGTCTTGGAACAACTATCAGGAAGAGCGTTGGGCGAAGTGGGATGAACCCGCCATCAAGGCTGCCATCGAGGCTGCCGGAGGAACCTACATCTCGAACGACGCGAAATCATCCGCCGAGACGCAGGCGAGCAACCTGGAGAATCTCATCTCCCAGGGGGCCAAGGTGCTCATCGTGCTCGCACAGGACGGCACCGCCATCAAGCCGGCCGTGACCAGTGCGATCGAGGCCGGAGTCCCGGTCATCGCGTACGACCGTCTCATCGAGGACCCGAAGGCCCTCTACATCACGTTCGACAACAAGGGCGTGGGCAAGCTCGAGGCCGAGGAGATCTTCAAGCGGGTACCGACAGGCAAGTACGTCATCGTGAAGGGCAACAAGGCCGACGCCAACTCCGACTTCCTCCGCGCCGGTGGCGGCTACTCGGG
>JBMTPW010000315.1:0-2414 GCA_049444115.1 Ilumatobacteraceae bacterium
CTTCAACGTGTCGGCCGAACTCGTCTACACGAACGTCTTGAACATGGTGGACCTCGCCGGGGTGCCGGTGCGGGCCGAGGAGCGGTCCGAGACCGATCCGCTGGTGGTGGTCGGCGGTCACGCCGCCTTCAATCCGGAGCCCTTGGCCAACTTCATCGATATCGCGGTTCTCGGTGAGGGCGAAGAGGTCATCGGCGAGATCACCGAGGTGGTGCGGGAATGGAAGGGTTCCGGCAGAACTCCGGGTTCGCGGTTGGCGGTGCTACGAGCATTGGCGCGGATACCCGGCGTGTACGTTCCCGCGCTCTACGAGGTGGAGTACTCCCAAGGTCGCGTTCGGGCGATCACGCCGCGGTATCCGGACGTTCCCGAACGGGTCATGAAGAGAACCGTGGCCGATCTCGGTGCCTGGGATTACCCACGTCGACCTCTCGCCCCGCTGACCGAGGTGGTCCATGACCGTCTGGCCGTGGAAGTCTTCCGCGGCTGTACGCGCGGTTGCCGCTTCTGTCAGGCCGGCATGATCACCAGACCAGTACGTGAACGGCCCGCCGAGCAGGTCCGGACGATGGTCACCGAAGGTTTGCAGCGAACCGGCTACAACGAAGTCAGTTTGACCTCTCTGTCGACGGCCGATTTCAGCGGGATCGAGGGACTGGTTGCGTCACTCGTTCCGGACCCGACGGCCTGTGGAGCACCGACGATCAGTCTCCCGTCGTTGCGGGTGGACGCTTTCACAGTGGGCCTGGCGGACAAAGTGGCCGGAGGCCGTCGGAGCGGATTGACCTTCGCCCCCGAAGCAGGAACCTGGCGTCTGCGGACGGTCATCAACAAGCTCATCACCGAAGCCGACCTGTACGGTGCCGTCGAGTCGGCTTTCTCTTCGGGATGGACCCGTACCAAGTTGTACTTCCTCACGGGTTTGCCCACTGAGACCGATGTCGACACCCGGGGGATCGTGGATCTTGCTGCTGGATGCGTGGAGATCGGGCGTCGCTACACCAAGAAGGCGAATGTGACCGTCAGCGTCGGCGGTTTCGTGCCGAAGGCCCATACCCCTTTCCAATGGTTCGGACAGAACGGCGTGGACGAATTGCGGCGCAAGATCGGCCTCGTACGCGATGCGGCCGGCAAAGCCAAGGGTGTCAACGTGAAGTGGCACGATCCGGCGGCTTCGCTCGCCGAGGGAATCGCCAGCCGAGGTGACCGGCGTGTCGGAGCGGTGATCGAACGCGTGTGGCGTTCCGGAGGCGTGTTCCAGGAGTGGTCGGAGTTCTTCGATCTTGGACGCTGGACGGAGGCCATGGCCGCAGAGGGGCTCTCGATCGAGGATTTCGTGACCCGTCACCGCCACGAAGACGAGATCTTCCCGTGGCAGCATCTTTCGGCCGGCCTGCACTCGGACTTCCTCTGGCAGGACTGGCGCGCCGCTCTGGCCGAATCCGGCTTGGAGGATTGTCGTTGGACTCCTTGTTACGACTGTGGTGTCTGCACGGGCGACGGACTCGAGCACGTCGTGGCCTCCCCGGTTCCTCCGGCGGGTGGCAGTCAGGGAACCGGTCAGGATCTTGCTCTCGGAGGCGCGGTGCCGGTGACCTTGAGCCGAGGGGCTCGCTCCGAAGTGGTGCATGCGCCATGACCACCAGGATTCGCCTGAGTTACACCAAGACGGGAAAGGTCCGCTTCACGGGTCACCGCGACGTTGCGCATCTCTGGGAGAGGGCACTGCGCAAGGCATCGATCCCCGTGGCGATGTCGGCTGGATTCACCCCGAGGCCGCGAATTGCATTCGGGTTGGCTTTGCCGACCGGAGCCGAATCGTTGGTGGAACTGCTCGACGTGATCCTCGACGGCGACATCGACGCGACGACTCTCGGCGGGATGGCTGCACGACTCTCGGCCGCCTTGCCGGTCGGCTTGGACGTCACTGACGTCTGGCTGCCCGAATCCGATGCCGGTTCGCTCCAAGAGAGCGTGGTGGCCTCCACCTGGGTGATGCTGGTGGAAGGTGACGACGTTCAGGGCGCACTGCATCGAGTCGACGAAGCCGAAGAAGTGGTTCTGGAACGCGAACGCAAGGGGGAGCGCGTGGTGGACGACATCCGTCCGGCCATTCTCGCTCTCGGCCTTGCCAGCCAATCGTTACGCGCCGTGCTCGGTGACATCACCGGCGAACTCGCTACGGCAACGGCCATCGAGGTCACCTTGAGCACCTCCGGGCGAGGCGTGCGTCCCACTGAACTCATCGAAGTTCTCGTACCCGGTGCCGATCCCTGGGATCACCTGCGCCGGGTCGTGCGTACCAACCAATGGATCGAACGGAACGGTCGGCTCGTCGATGTGCTGGCCGACCGCGTCGCGCTCCCTCTCGGGAGCGCGTGAGAAAGGAACTCCCAATGACCGACGACATCCCG
>JBMTPW010000316.1:0-2413 GCA_049444115.1 Ilumatobacteraceae bacterium
TCCGACCCGGGCGTGCCCGTGAAGCGCGATCACGGCCTGAGCCGTGGCCAGAGCGACCATGTAGATGGCGCTGCCGAGGGCCAACAAGGTGAGTGTCCTGCGGTCCAGGCCGCCGTCGTAGACGAGATCGAGGATCGGTGGTCCGAGAGCGAACGAACCCACGGTTCCGATGATGCCGACAGCGATGACGACAGCCATCAGTTGGCGAAAACCACGCCGGAATTCGGACAGGTCACCTTGGGCGGCAAGGCGCGCCAGACGCGGCAACAATGCCGCTTGGACGGCTTGGAAGAGGAACAGCGGAATTCGGGACAACAGGACGCCGTTGCCGAAGCGGGTCACCTTTTCCGATTCGCCGGCCTCGGCGAGGATGTCGATGGCGATCGGTCCCGCGTTGACCAGACCGGCGCCCATGAGTGATCCGAGAAGGAGCCACCCGAGATTGGGAGTGACCTCGGACCAGGCCGCCGGCGGACCCGGTTCGGTGCGCAATTGACCGACGAGACCAACGATCAGTACTCCGCTCAACGGCGAAAGCGCCACGAGCATGGCGTAGGCACCGACATTGTGGACTTCGAGTTGCCAGAGGATCACGCAGCCGGCCACGCGGACGAAACCGTCGGCACCCATGACGATGCCGTAGGCCACGAAGCGTCCTTGTCCCGAACAAATGCCGCGGGCGAGGTGTGTGGGTGCGTAGGACAGGAACGCGACGATCAATGCCGCGGTGACCAGGCCGAATCCTTCGAAGAATTCGCGCGTGGCCAGCGAGCTGAATCCCGCGAGTACGGCCACGATGACACCGGCGATCCCGACTCCGAGCGGAACGACGCGTGCCACCACCGGCCGACCGCCATGACCGAGAGCCCGACGATGGGCGAGTGCCCGTCCCATCTCTTGCTCGAGGGGCAGGAAGAAACCGGGAGCCAGAACGAAGGTGGCGAACCAGAGCGCCACGAGGGGTTTGAAGTCGTCTTTGCCCAGAGCCTCCTGTCCGACCTTGAAGAAGGCATAACTCGACAGGCCCGCGACCAACAGACCGCCACCGACGGCCAGGGTGCCTTCCGGGAGTGGAGTCTTGGTCGAACCGTCGGCACCCGATCCGGCCGAATGACTGGGAACTGTCGGACTAACGGTCACGGAACCGCCTCGACGAAACGTGGGACCTCAAGACCCTTCACCCTACTCAGAACGGACTCCTGGGCCGAAGAACGCCTCGATTCGCCGTCGTCGAGACGGCGCGCACTCGCGAAATGCCACGGTCATCGACCTGAACGCCTCCATGGGCGAACCGATGGCAGCGGAGACGGCGACTAGCCTGGGAACGCCGTGGTGACCGAGTTGTCCTCTTCCCCTGGCTCTGCCGGTTCCGTTCCAGGTGGTGACCAGGTTCTCGGCCCCGGGGTCGTGGTTGCTGTCGTGGTGCACGAACCGTCTCCGGTCCTGCCCGAAGTTCTGGAGTCGCTCGCCGCTCAGGATTACCCCGACAAGCAGGTCCTGGTATTGGTGGCCGAGGCGAACCCGGAATTCATGGCGCGGGTCCAGTCCCTGACCGGAACGGTTTTGCAAAGTGCCCATGTGCGAGCCCTGGGTGCCGACGTCACCGGTTTCGGGACTGCGGCCAATGGGGTCCTGTCATTGGTGGAGGGCACCAGCGGATACTTCCTCTTGATGCACGACGACGTCGTGCTGGAACCCGATGCCATCCGGCTCCTCGTCGCCGAATCGCTGCGGTCCAAGGCCGCCGTCGTCGGACCGAAACTGCTGGAGTGGGAGGATCCCCGCCGCCTGCATTCCGTGGGGTACGACGGGGATCGCTACGGCGATCTCTTCGATCCGATCGAACCACACGAAGTCGATCAGGAACAGCACGACACGATTCGGGACACCTTCGTGTTGTCCACGGCATGTCTTCTGGTGCGTGCCGACTTGTTCCGCAAGTTGGGTGGCTTCGAACCATCGATCGGACGGTTCGGCGAGGGTCTCGACTTCTGTTGGCGAGTCCATCTCACGGGCGCCCGAGTGGTCATCGTCCCCGATGCTCGGGCTCGACATCGGGCGGCCGGTTCGTCGCAATCGCCTGATACCGAGGACCTGATCGAAATCGAGCGGAACCGGGTATTGACCGCCGTCAGTCTCACCGGCCGTGGGCGTCTGGTTCCGGTTGTCCTGCGTCTGATCGTGGCTGGCCTCTTGACGGCATCGTGGTCGCTGGTGCGCAGGCACAGGAGTCGCGCGCGAGCGCGACTGGCCGGTGTGACGGGTCTGTTCACGCGGGTCGGAACCATCCGAGCGCGCCGCAGGAAGATGCGGGTCATCCGCCGGGTCTCCGATGGAGAGATCTCAGATCTGCAGACGAGTGGGAGGACGCGTTGGCGTCAGGTCGTGCGCCGGGCCGCGGAGTCCCGGCCGG
>JBMTPW010000317.1:0-2409 GCA_049444115.1 Ilumatobacteraceae bacterium
ACGGTCGTGGGCCTTCATGGACGCACTTGGCTTTTGGACAGGCCTCGAACGAACTCCCGTTGGTTGACGAGATACCCCTAGGGGTATAGAGTCTCCCCGGCTCAACACCCAAGGGAGTACGAATATGAGCACCACAGAGACGCCGTTTGGAACTCCGGACCAGGTGATTCCGCACGACACACCGATGCCCACGCCCCACGGTGGTAGTCGGCCACTGTTCGACCGCCTGGCCCGCTTCGCCGTTCGTCGGCGTCGGCCGGTGATGATGGTCTGGGCGCTCGTGGTGATCTTGGCCGCCCCACTCGCCATTGGCGTGTCAGGCGCATTGTCCGGAGCGGGCTGGGAGGCCCAGGGTTCGACGGCCCAGAAGGTGCGCGACGAATTGCGCGTCGACTTTCCGATGTTGGGCGCCGAATCGGCGATCGTCGTGGTGAATCAGTCCGAGACCTTCGCCGACGACCCATCGGTGGTTTCCGGTCTCGTGTCGGCGCTGTCGGCCGAAGTCGGTGGTGACATGGTGGCTGGAGTGGCCGACCCCACGCAGCTACCAGCAGAAGCCGGGCTGGTGTCACCAGACGGTCGCACCGTCATGATTCCGGTGTCTCTCTCCTACGGGGAGGATGCCGATCTACCTGAAGCTGCCAACGATCTGATCAAGTTCGTCGAAGAGCGGAAGTTGCCCTCAGGTGTGCAGGCCGAGGTCACAGGAGAGTGGCCGGTCTGGAGTGATTTCAATCACGCCAACGAGAAGGCGCTGCACAAGGCCGAGTTGCTGTCGGGTCTGCCCACGCTCGTACTTCTATTCGTTGCGTTCGGAGCTGCTCTCGCAGCTGGCATACCGCTCATTCTCGCCGTCGCCGGAATCGCGGTGGGCTTCGCGAGTCTGAATCTGCTCACGTCGATCACGCCGCTTTCGGTCTGGTCGATGAACTTCTCGATGATGATCGGTCTTGCCGTCGGGATCGACTACTCGCTCTTCATCGTGACCCGTTATCGCGAAGAGCGCGAAGACGGACACTCGTGCGAGGACTCGATGGCCAATGCACTCATGTCGTCGGGCAAGGCGGTGTTTCTCTCGGCACTCACCGTGATCATGTCGCTCGCCGCAATCTTTGTGGTTCCGATCATGGTGTTCCGTTCGATGGCGCTCGGCATGATCCTCTCGGTCACCGCTGTGGCCCTGGCATCGCTCACTCTGTTGCCGGCCGTGCTGGCCGCAATGGGTGATCGCGTTCTGGTGAAGAAGGGCGAACCCGACATCGATCGCGCATCCGAAGGACGTTGGGTTCGGTGGACGAGTGCGGCTCTGAAGCGTCCGGGTCTCACACTGACCCTCGGACTTTTGCTTCTTCTCGGCCTCGGAGCGCCGGCTATCGGCATGAATCTCGGCATGCCAGGTGCACGCGTGGTCGACAGGGGCGAATCGAGTCGCGACGGCTACGAGTTGGTCACGTCGGCCTTCGGT
This sequence comes from Ilumatobacteraceae bacterium, assembly GCA_049444115.1. Classification (GTDB taxonomy): domain Bacteria; phylum Actinomycetota; class Acidimicrobiia; order Acidimicrobiales; family Ilumatobacteraceae; genus Casp-actino8. The sequence goes on from JBMTPW010000317.1 coordinate 1,466, forward strand.
GAAGGCGCAGCGGCACCTCTGTTCGTCACCACTCCCACGGGTACCGAAGATCTGGTCGTCGACGCAGTGCTCGCCGATCCGAACGTCATCGCCGCTCAGACAGTGGCCGTCAACGCGTCGACCGGACGTTCGGTCGTGCGCGCTTTCGGCCAGACCGGTCCGGAGGACGAGCGCACCGGCCAGATGGTCGAGCGCATTCGTCAGTCGCTCGAGACGTCGGTGCTCGGTGCACAAGTGGGTGGTCCGGCGTCGCAGAACTACGACCTAACGGAGACTCTCACCGGCAAGGCCCCGCTCGCGGTGATCCTGATCATGGTGGTGGCGTTCGTTCTGCTGCTCCTCGTGTTCCGCAGTGTGGCCATCGCCGTGAGTTCGATCGTTCTCAATCTCATCGGTGTCGCCGCAAGTTTCGGCTTCGCAACGATCGTCTTCCAGCATGGCATCGGAGCCGGCCTGCTCGGTATCGAGCATCAGGGATTCGTGAACGCCTGGGCACCGATTTTCTTCTTCGCATTGTTGTTCGGATTGTCGATGGACTACCAGCTGTTCTTGTTGGCCGCCATCCGCGAGCGATACGAAACGACTGGTGACACTCAGCAGGCCATTCGTGAGGGAATTGCGATGACCGGACGACCCATCACCAATGCGGCACTCATCATGATCGTGGTGTTCGTGGCTTTCGGCGTGACCGGTCCGATCCCGCCGACCGAACTCGGCGTCACTCTTGCCCTTGCCGTCTTCCTCGACGCGACGGTGATCCGCATGATGCTCGTGCCGTCGGTGATGGGGCTCCTCGGTCACCGCAACTGGTGGATTCCGAAGTGGCTCGACAAGCGTCTCCCTACGGTCCACTTCTCGCACTGAGAGGTAGACCGTGTGACGCGATTCGACCTGCTCAGGACTTCTGAGTGCCGACTTTCAAGTCCTTGAACGGACTCGTCGAG
>JBMTPW010000318.1:0-2409 GCA_049444115.1 Ilumatobacteraceae bacterium
CACGGGACACGTCCCTGCGCCGATGGTGTCCCGGTACCACATCCATGCCTCCGGGTTGATCGGCTCACCCACGGACCCGAGTAGACGCAGTGAGGACAGATCGTGCTTGCGCGGCTCGTCGTCGCCCCACTTCATGAACGTGCGGATCGCGGTCGGTGCCGTGTAGAAGATCGACACTCGATACTTCTCCACGATCGACCAGAAGCGATCATTGCCCGGGTGATTCGGGACGCCCTCGTAGACGACCTGGGTGGCTCCATTGGCCAACGGGCCGTAGACGATGTAGCTGTGTCCGGTGATCCAGCCGACGTCAGCGGTGCACCAGTAGACGTCCGAATCGGGATGCAGGTCGAAGACGTACTTGTGGGTGAAGGCCACGTGGGTGAGATATCCACCCGTGGTGTGCATGATGCCCTTGGGCTTGCCCGTCGTACCCGATGTGTACAGCAGGAACAGGAGCTGTTCGGAGTCCATCGGCTCAGCGGGACATTCTGCGGCGGCATCGGCCATCACGTCGTGATACCAGTGATCGCGCCCCGAGACCATCTCGACCGGATTGCCGCCGCGGCGCACGACCACGACGTGTTCGATGGTCGGCGTCGATGCCAGCGCCTCGTCGGCAGCAGGTTTGAGTGCGAAGACCTCGCCTCGGCGATGGCCGCCGTCAGCCGTGATGAGGACCTTCGCCTGCGCGTCGTTGATCCGATCGGTCAGCGATTGGGAGGAAAAACCACCGAAAACCACGCTGTGAGCTGCACCGATGCGAGCACAGGCCAGCATCGACACGATCGCTTCTGGCACCATCGGGAGATAGATGTTGACTCGGTCGCCGCGTTCGACACCCAAGGATTTGAGAACGTTGGCGAACTTCTGCACGTCGGCGAGAAGGTCCGAATACGTGATGGTCCGGGTGTCGCCCGGCTCGCCTTCCCAGTGAATCGCGACTTTGTCACCGCGACCGGCGAGGACGTGTCGATCGAGACAGTTGTAGGAGGCGTTGATCTTGCCTCCGACGAACCACTTGGCGAACGGGAGATTCCACTCACAGATGGTGTGCCAATCCTGATCCCAATCGAGCAGTTCCGCGGCCTGGCGTGCCCAGAAACCCTGATAGTCGGCTGCGGCTTCGTCATAGAGAAAGGTCCCGGCCACGAGCGCGTTCTTCTGGAACTCGGCCGGAGGTGGGAACATCCGATTTTCCAGCAGCAGGTCGTCGATGTTCTGCGCACCGCCGTTGACAGAAGCCGAATCGGACATGTCCACCCCCACGTGATGTCTCAGAAGTACCCAACCCTAGTGTTCAGTGCCCCAGAAGGCTCCGAGCGGGACTTGGTGATCTCTCACAGGGCTCCCTGGAACTCGACGACCGTGAAACTTCCGAGACCGCCCGGATCCGTGAGCGCCTCGGACTCGCTCACTCGACTCCGCATCTTCACAGCCTCGAGATCGGGTCTGGAAGCCTTCTCGGTCCAGATCCTCTTGCCCTCCTCGACCAGTTCATCGATGCCCCACCTCTGCAGGAAGTGGGCCTGGGTTCGCAGCGCAATCGGCTCCCCGATCGCCGCCCTCAGCTGATCGATGCAGACTTCACCCGTGATGTCCTGCTCTCCGGGACGGACCAGATAATGGGATCCCCTCTCATGACCCGCATAGGTGCGCAGCCATTCACGCCACGGTCGACGCGCCAATTCGCTCGTCGTCGCGACCATGTAATCGACGACGACGAGTCGCCCTCGCAGCCGTGTGGCGATGTCCGCCGCCCATGTCGACGCGGACTGCTGCCACGGAATGCGAGCGCCGAGAGGTGCGGGCCCAGACACATCGACATCTCCGATCGTATTCGTGCCGATCGCACTCGTATCGATCTCACGAAGTACTTCGAGAAATTGGCCGTTGCGCTCGGTGACCCAGGCTTCGCGCCATCGGCCGTCGCCGACCAACAGCCGGAACGGCATGTTGTCGAGCAGTTCGTTCGCGAACACGACACCCGTGATCTCGCCATCGGGCACACGATCCGTCGACGTCACCGACTCCGGATGCAGCGAGCGCTGATGTTCCGACACCTCGACCGCAACATATGCCGCCGGGCGACCCTCGAGGCATTCGGGACGCGCAGCCAGGATCGAACGCGCCAGGGAGCCTGGCCCTGCGCCGACTTCGACGACTCGGAAGTTCTCCGGCCGACCCACCTCCGACCACGACGAATCGAGTGCGCGGGCGATCACCGTTCCGAACAGCGGGCCGATCTCCGGGGATGTGATGAAGTCGCCTCGCCGACCAGCCTGGCCGCGGCCGGACGTGTAGAAGCCGTCACCTCCGTAGAGGCATTCATGCATGAACCGGTCGAAGCGAACCGCTCCACCGGCCTCTGCGATGAGGTCGACGAATCGGTCAGCCGCCGAAGGCACG
>JBMTPW010000319.1:0-2399 GCA_049444115.1 Ilumatobacteraceae bacterium
CCTCGTTGCCCACGAACGGGTTTGCCCGAGTGTCGAGTGGCGTGACCGTGGATGCATTCGTGAAGAGGACGGCGATTGCCCGCGCCGATGCGGGGGCGCTCGAGAAGTTGGCGCCGACGATCTTGGCGTTGGCCGATGTGGAAGGTTTCCCGGCCCATGCCAACTCCCTTCGCCGCCGCTTCCCCCGCCCCTAACCCGTTGGGCGCGAAAAGGTGCCATTTCGCGTCACTTTCGTCCCCATTGGGCCAACGTCCGGCGGCGTTTTGCCGCGGTGTCGACCCCATGGGGAGCCAAACGACAGTTTTTGGCACCTTTTCGCGCCCAAGGAATGGATGGATGGGAGACTGAGGGGATGACGCGCGCCATCATGTGGTTTCGTCGGGACCTACGCCTGGCCGACAATCCGGCCCTTGCGGCCGCCATCGCCGAACACACCGAGGTCCTTCCCGTCTTCGTCGTCGATCCATTCCTGGTCGGCCGTTCGGGTCGAGCACGTCTGGCGTACATGGCCGCTGCATTGTCGGCTCTCGATCGCGACATCGGCGGTGCTCTCACCGTGCGCAGCGGTGATCCGGTCGAGGTGATCCCAACCCTCGCCGACGAATACGACTGCGGGGAGGTCTTTGTCGCCAAGGACTTCGCACCCTACGGTCGTCGGCGCGATCAAGAGGTTGCGGCGCGATTGGCGGCTGCCGATCGCCGACTGCGCGGAGTCGGCTCACCGTATGCGGTGGATCCCGGCCGGGTCACCAAGGACGACGGATCGCCGTATTCGGTGTTCACGCCGTACTCGAAGCGTTGGTTGGCCGAAGGTTGGACGGCACCACTGGAGGCCCCGTCGCGTCCGAATTGGTGCACCGAAGCCGGCGATCGGAACGGATCGATCGGCGATGCGCTCGGGAACCCGACCGTGGAATTCGAACTCCTCCCGCATACTGAAGCGTCGGTACAGGATCAATGGGACGAATTCAGATGGCGGGGTGCCGAGGGTCTGGACGGCTATGCCGAACGTCGCAACGACCCGGGTGTGCCCGGCTCGAGTCGTTTGTCGGCGGCCTTGCGTTGGGGAGTGGTTCATCCGCGCCAATTGCTGGCCGATCTGCAGCCGTCGAAATCCCATGACACGTACCGCAGTGAGCTGGCGTGGCGGGAGTTCTACGCCGATGTCCTCTACCGCTTTCCGGACACCGGATGGCGAAACCTCAACCGCAAGATGGATGGGTTGGTCCATGATTCCGGCCCGGTGGCTGAACGACGATTCGCAGCTTGGTGTCGTGGAGAGACCGGCTATCCCATCGTGGATGCCGGGATGCGCGAACTGATCACCACAGGATGGATGCACAATCGGGTGCGCATGATCGTGGCCAGCTTCCTGGTCAAGGATCTTCATCTGCCGTGGCAGTGGGGCGCCAGATTCTTCATGCAACACCTGGTGGATGGCGACCTCGCGAGCAACGCCCATGGTTGGCAGTGGACTGCCGGAACCGGCACCGACGCGGCTCCTTATTTCCGTGTCTTCAATCCGGTTCTCCAGGGAGAGCGCTACGACCCGAACGGCGACTACGTCCGGCGCTTCGTGCCCGAATTGGCCGATCTTCCAGCGGCCCAGATCCACGCACCCTTCGATGCCAAGCGCAAGGGTGCCGGCGTACCGCTCGGGTACGTGGCTCCGATCGTGGACCATTCGGTGGAGCGCGACGAGGCTCTGGCGCGGTACAAAGCCATGGACTGAGGGCCGCGCCGCCCTACCAGCACTGTGACGGACGACGACGTCCTTGCGGGCGCTCCGGCGCCCGTGAATCAGGGCGATATCCTGCTCTTGCCATGTTGGATGAACGCAAGACCGCCATATTGCGGGCTGTGGTGCAGGAGTACATCGGCACCGGACAGCCCGTCGGTTCCACGCACATCGCCAACGCGCCCGGAATCAACGTCTCCTCGGCCACGGTTCGTAACGAAATGGCCGTGCTCGAGCAGGAAGGCTTCCTGGCTCAGCCCCACACCTCGGCCGGACGGATCCCGACCGACAAGGGGTATCGATTCTTCGTCGATCACCTGAGCCAGCCCGGTCGGCTGGACGACGTGAAGGTGACACAAGTTCGCCAGTTCTTCGATGGAGCCCACGGCCGCATGGAGGAACTGCTGGCCCGGACCTCGCAATTGGTCGCCGGTCTGACCAATTACGCCTCGGTGATCGTGGGACCGAAATTGGAGCGCGTCGAGGTGCGCTCGGTCCAAATCGTCGGATTGTCCGCCCGGCAGGCGTTGGTCGTCATCGTCATGTCCAATGGTTCGGTGGAAAGCCAGCATGTCGAGTTCGATCAGGAAGTCCCCGAGACCCACCTCACCGCGGTGACGATGCACCTGCAACGCCATCTCGTCGGGCGGACCCTGGCCGA
>JBMTPW010000320.1:0-2393 GCA_049444115.1 Ilumatobacteraceae bacterium
TCTCTTGGGATCACACCAAGATGGGTGGGGGCTACTGATCGAGGAGGAGCGGACTCGCGGGCATTGTCCTGCTCACCGGGTCTCAATTACTCTGATCCATGGGGGCAGGTACAGATCCGGAACCAGCCGGTGACCGTTGGCAACCGTGACAGCAGGTGCGAGACGATGACTCCGTTCGGCGGCTCGAAACGTGAGGAGACACAACAATGACAGGATCGCAGGACACCGTCAGGGCCGCGTTGCTGCAAACCGATTGGAGCGGTTCGAAGGAGTCGATGCTCGACAAACACGAGGCTGCGGTCTTCGATGCTGCCAAGCAGGGCGCTCAGGTCATGTGCTTCCAGGAACTCTTCTACGGTCCGTATTTCTGCCAGGTCCAAGATGTCGAGTACTACGAGTACACCGAGTACATCCCCGATGGCCCGACGACCCAGCGGTTCTCTCGTATTGCCAAGGAAACCGGCATGGTGCTGGTGCTGCCGATGTACGAGATCGTGCAGCCAGGTGTGTACTACAACACTGCTGCGGTGATCGATGCCGATGGCACCTACCTCGGCAAGTACCGCAAACAGCACATCCCGCAGACCAAGGGCTTCTGGGAGAAGTTCTATTTCAAGCCCGGTAACGGCGGCTATCCCGTCTTCGACACCGCGGTGGGCAAGGTCGGTGTGTACATCTGCTACGACCGGCACTTCCCGGAAGGGTGGCGAGCGCTCGGCCTGAACGGAGCCCAGATCGTGTTCAATCCCTCGGCCACCCACCGCGGTCTGAGCGAGTACATCTGGCGGGTCGAGCAGCCGGCGGCCGCGGTTGCGAACATCTATTACGTCGGAGCCATCAACCGCGTCGGCATCGAACCACTCGGCGAGAACGACTTCTACGGCCAGAGCTACTTCGTGGATCCGGAAGGCAAGTTCGTCGGTGAACCCGGGGATGCCTACGAGCCCGAATTGATCGTGCGCGACCTGGACATCAAGAAACTGCTGGAGGTCCGTGATCGCTGGGCCTTCTACCGCGATCGGCGACCGGACGCATATGGAGATTTGGTGAAGGATTGAAGGACCGGGTCCGACGACCCGTCGAGGAAGGAAGAGGAATGGCCAAGATATTGATCAAGAACGGACGGGTCATCTCGCCGACCGGTGTCAGCGCCAATGACGTTCTCATCGAAGGCGAAACCATCGCCGCCGTTGGTGCTCCAGGCTGGTTCGCGGGCGCCGAACAGGGCTGCGATCGAGTGATCGATGCCGCCGGCAAGTACGTGATTCCTGGCGGTATCGACGTCCACACCCACATGGAACTGCCCTTCGGCGGGACCTTCGCCTCGGATACCTTCGAGACCGGTAGCCGGGCCGCGGCGTGGGGCGGTGTCACCACCATCGTGGACATGGCCGTCCAGCGCTACGGCGAGAACGTGCACGAAGGTTTGGCCGAGTGGCACCGGAAGGCCTCGGGGGAATGCGCCGTGGATTACGCCTTCCACCAGATCATCGGTGGGGTCGATGAACAATCGCTGAAGGACATGAAGTACCTCACCGAACACGAAGGTGTCACCAGCTTCAAGTTGTTCATGGCCTACCCGGGCGTGTTCTACAGCGATGACGGCCAGATCCTGCGGGCCATGCAGACCGCTGCCGAATGCGGGGCCATGATCATGATGCACGCCGAGAACGGCATCGCCATCGATGTGCTGGTGCAGCAGGCTCTGGCTCGTAACGAAACCGATCCCCGCTATCACTCCTATACCCGGCCATCGCCCCTCGAGGCCGAGGCAACGCATCGGGCCATCGTGTTGTCTCACGTGGCCGGCAACGTGCCGCTGTACATCGTGCACATGTCGGCAGGTGATGCGCTGAACGAAGTAGCCGCTGCTCGGCATCATGGTCGAAACGTCTTCGCCGAAACGTGCCCGCAGTATCTGTGGCTGACGTTGGAGGAGACTCTCGGTCAGCCGGGCTTCGAGGGCGCCAAGTGGGTGTGCAGTACGCCGCTGCGATCGCGGGACAACGACCCGCACTATGTGGGGCAGATGGGCCACGGACACCAGGGGGACCTCTGGAAGGGTCTGCGCATGAACGAATTGGCCGTGGTCAGCACCGATCACTGTCCGTTCTGTTTCAAGGACCAGAAGGAATTGGGCCTCGGCGACTTCTCCAAGATTCCGAACGGCATCGGGGGCGTCGAGCACCGGATGGAGTTGATCTATCAGGGAGTGGTGGCCGGTGAATTGAGTCTGGAGCGCTGGGTGGAGACCTGCTGCACCACGCCGGCCCGCATGTTCGGCATGTATCCGAAGAAGGGCATCATCGCACCGGGCAGTGATGCCGACGTCGTGGTCTGGGATCCCAACACCAAGACCAAGATCGGCATCAACGACAAGCACCACATGAACA
>JBMTPW010000321.1:0-2389 GCA_049444115.1 Ilumatobacteraceae bacterium
TGATATTCCACCCGGAACGGGTTGTTGAAGCCCTTCAACTTGGGGACGCGCTGCTTGAGCGGCATCTGACCACCTTCCAAACCACGGGCGACCTTGCCACGACCGCGGGCCCGCTGACCCTTGGTTCCGCGACCGGCGGTCTTTCCACCCTTACCGGCGATGCCGCGGGCCAGGCGCTTCTTGCGACGGTTCGAACCCGGTGCGGGCGCTAGTTCATCGACGCGCATGTCACTTCTCCTTGGATTCGGTCGTGTTCTCGACCTCGATCAGATGCGGAACGCGAGCGATCATGCCGCGGATCTCCGGACGGTCGGGAAGAACGTTGGACTTGCCGATGCGTCCGAGGCCGAGAGCCCGCAGCGTTCCACGACTCTTGGGTTTGGCATGCGCGCTCGACTTGATCTGAGTGATCTTGAGCGAGGCCGCCGGGGCAGCTTTCTTGGTCGCCATGTCAGTGAGCTCCTCGCTTGCTCTGCGTGTAGGCCTTCAAGAGACCCTTGGGAACGAAACTGTCGGCCGGAATTCCGCGCCGCGCCGCCACCTCGTCGGGACGCTGCAGCGACTTCAAACCGTCGATCGTGGCTCGGGCCACGTTGATGGCGTTCGAGGAACCGAGCGACTTCGCCAACACGTCGTGGATACCGGCCTCTTCCAGGATGATGCGCGCTGCTCCCCCGGCGATGACTCCGGTACCGGGAGCAGCCGGCTTGAGGAGCACCCGTCCTGCACCGAGCACACCGATGATCGGATGGGTGATGGTTCCGCCAGCCAGCGGGACCGAGAACATGTTCCGTTTGGCGTCTTCGGTGCCCTTCTGGATGGCCAAGGGAACTTCCTTGGCCTTGCCGTAGCCGAGACCAACCCGACCGTTGCCATCGCCGACGACGACGAGAGCGGTGAACGAGAAACGACGGCCACCCTTGACGACCTTGGCCACGCGGTTGATGTGGATGACGCGGGACTCGCGTCCGCCGTCGGGTCCGGCTCCCGGACCCTGTCGGTCTCCCTGACGGGGATTCGCGGTGGTGGGATTGTTGGTCATCAGAACTCCAAACCTGCTTCACGCGCCGCTTCGGCGACGGCAGCAACGCGACCGTGGTAGAGGTATCCACCACGATCGAAAACGACTTTGGTCACGCCGGCAGCCTTGGCGCGCTCGGCGATGGTCTTGCCGAGCACAGAGGCCGAGGCGACAGTTGCGCCTCCCTTGGCCCGCAGGCTCGGCTCGTTCGACGACACCGAGACGAGAGTCTTGCCCAGATCGTCGTCGATGATCTGCAACATGACGTGCTTGTTCGAACGGTACAGCGACAAACGCGGACGCTCGGCGGTGCCGTGGATCTTCTTGCGCACGCGGTTGTGCCGGCGGAGCCGACTCTCCCGACGTTCTTTGCTGATCTTGCTCATGACTTCTCCCTACCGACCTCGAAAAATTCCCGACCGCAGATCACTTCTTGCCGGCCTTGCCCGCCTTGCGCAGAATGCGCTCGTCGAGATAGCGGACTCCTTTGCCCTTGTAGGGCTCGGGCTTGCGGATGGAGCGAATGTTGGCCGCCACCTGACCAACGGCTTCCTTGTCGATGCCCTTGACGATGATCCGGGTCTGAACAGGCACCTCGAAGGTCACGCCATCAGGGGCCTGGAAGTCGACCGGGTGCGAGAAACCGAGGTTCAAGCGCAAAGCCGAGGGGCCCTTCAGCTCGGCGCGATATCCCACGCCGACGATTTCGAGTTCCTTGACGAAACCATCGGTGACGCCCACGACCATATTGCTGAGCAATGCCCGGCTGAGACCGTGGAGGCTCCGTGATTCACGGTTGTCATCGGGACGCTCCACGGTGATCTGGCCATCCGCGTGACGGGCCGAGATACCGCCCACCAACTGTCGGGTGAGGGTGCCCTTGGGACCCTTGATGGTGACCGAACCACCGCTGATGTTGACGTCGACCCCCGCAGGAACCGAGATGGGTGCTTTACCGATTCGCGACATGATGCTGCCTCACTTCACCACACGTAACACAGGACTTCGCCGCCCACTTTGCGCTGACGCGCTTCGCGGTCGGTCATGAGTCCCTGACTGGTGGACAGGACGGCGACACCGAGACCCCCGAGAACCCGGGGAACGGTGTCGGACTTGCGGTAGACGCGCAGACCGGGAGTGGAGATGCGCTTGATGCCGGCAATGGTCCGGCGGCGCTCGGCCGAGTACTTCATCTGGATGTTCAGGATCTCACCGGGTCCCTTGGGATTCGGAGAAACCTTGAAACCCGAGATGTACCCCTCCTGCTCGAGGATCTTGGCCAAGGCCACCTTCTGCTTGGAAGAGGGCATCTTCACCTCATCGTGCATCGCCGTATTGGCGTTGCGGATGCGGGTCAGCATGTCTGCA
>JBMTPW010000322.1:0-2383 GCA_049444115.1 Ilumatobacteraceae bacterium
TCCAGCGGGCGCACGCACCGTTCCCGTTCGTCACGGTCAACACCGTCGGTCCGGCCATCATGGCCCACGGCACCCATGAGCAAAAGGACCAGTATCTGACCGGAATTCTGCGCGGTGAGATCAACTTCGCCATCGGCTACACCGAACCCGAAGCCGGTACCGACCTGGCCAGTCTGCGGTGTTCAGCGGTTCTGGACGGCGCCGAGTGGGTCATCCACCGCAACAAGGTCTACACATCTGGAGCCAATCAAGCGGATTACGTGTGGCTGGCTTGCCGCACGGATACCGAGGCGCCCAAACATCAGGGCATCTCGATCATCATCGTGCCCACCGCGACGCCCGGTTTCGAATGGACGCCCATCACCACCGTGGGTGGCGTCACCACCACCGCCACGTACTACACGGATGTCCGCGTTCCCAAAGGCAATGTCATCGGGGCCATCAACGGTGGTTGGAAGCTGATCACCATGCAGCTCAACCACGAGCGGGTCGGTTTGGCGGCGCTGTCGGGTCTCACGGAACGTCTCCTCGACGACGTCACCACCTGGAGCCGGGTCACGCCGTCGGGTGGGCCGAACGGCGAGAAGATGATCGACGTGCCCTGGGTGCAGTCCGATCTGGCCAAGTGCCATGCTCTGCTGGACGCCATCCGGCTCATGACCTGGAAATTGGCGCAGTCGGTGGCCGACAACACGCTCGGACCGGCCGAGGCCAGCGGAGTGAAGGTGTTCGGCACCGAGAAGGCTGTCGAGGTCTATCGCATCATGCAGGGCATCCTCGGACCGGTGTCGCACTTGCGTGACGGGTCTGCTGGCGCCGTCATTCATGGAGAAGTCGAGCGGGCGGCTCGGGCCGCCCAGATCAATACCTTCGGTGGCGGTGTGAACGAGATCCAGCGGGAACTGGTGGCGACCGCCGGTCTCGGGCTCGTGCGTTCGACGCGCTGATGGTCCTGCTGATGCGCCGAACGGTTCGCGGACCGCTCAGCTGACGCGCTGGATGATCGTGCCGGTGGAGACCGCTCCACCGCAGCACATGGTGACGAGCGCGAACTCCTTGTCGGAACGCTCGAGTTCGTGCAGGGCAGTGGTGATCAGGCGGCTGCCGGTGGATCCCACTGGGTGACCGAGAGCGATGGCGCCGCCGTTGACGTTCACTTTCGACTTCAACTCGTCGTGGCTCACTCCGTGCACCTGTGCCCAACTCAGCACCACGCTGGCGAAGGCTTCGTTGATCTCGACGATGTCGATGTCGCTCATCTTCATCCTGGCGTCAGCCAGTACCTTCTCGGTGGCCTGCACCGGACCATCGAGGTGGTAGTACGGCTCGGCTCCAACGAGACACTGGGCCACGATCCGCGCTCGGGGTTTGAATCCTTCGGCACGGGCGCGGTCCTCGTCCATCCAGAGCACTGCGGCAGCACCATCACTGATCTGACTGGAGTTGCCGGCCGTATGGATGCCTCCGGGAACCACCGGATTGAGAGCAGCCAGTTTCTCGGCGGTGGTTTCACGCAAACCACCGTCACGAGTCACCGAGACCACCTTGCCATCGGGATCGGTGACGTCGATGGGAATGATCTCGCGCTCGAAACGTCCTTCGGCGGTGGCGCGGAGAGCTTTCTCTTGGGAGATGAGACCCAAGTAGTCCACATCGGCGCGGGTGATGCCACGACGTTGGGCGATGCGCTCGGCGGCGCCGAACTGATCGGGCATGTCGAGAGCGAAGTCCGCAGGTTTGGAGCTGCCGTTCAAGAAGGTCACGTCGGTGCCCTCGCCGAGGCGCGGCACGTTGGCACCCAACCACACCTTGCTCATGTGCTCCACTCCGCAGGCCATTCCAGTGTCGACGACCCCGGCGGCGATCAGGTTGTGGATCATGTGGTTGGCCTGCTGACTGCTGCCGCACTGGCAGTCGATGGTGGTGGCGGCCACCTGCCACGGAAGACCTTCGTTCAGCCAGGCGGTTCGGGACACGTTGCTGGCTTGTTCCCCGGCCTGGGTCACGCAACCGCCGATGACCTGTCCAACGCGCATCGGATCGAGACCGGCGCGCCTGAGGACCGCGGCCTGGACCTGACCGAGCAGGGTGGCGGCGTGGGTCTCGGCGAAGAAACCGTTGCGCTTGCCGATGGCCGAACGACCGGCTTCGATGATGACGGGCTGACCCATGGGAACTCCTTGACTGTGAACGGGTGACGAGAGGATCAAGTGTGACTCAGCGCGGGCTGAGTTCCACCGGCAACACCTTGATGCCGTGGATGAAACTGGAGCGAAGCTTCTTGACCTCACCAGTCAATTCGATGGTCTTCACCCTCTTGGCCAGTTCCTCGAAGAGGATCCGCATCTCCAGGCGGGCCAGGTTCGATCCGAGACAGAAGTGA
>JBMTPW010000323.1:0-2370 GCA_049444115.1 Ilumatobacteraceae bacterium
GCGAACCGCTCGAAAACTTCCTTCACCAGTGACGGTTCTCGAACTGGATGTGACCGTTCCCGAACACGATGACGCGGTTCGCGACGCGGTTCGCGCCCAATGGGGGCGTGTCGACGGCGTGGTCCATTCGATCGGGTTCGCTCCTGAGGTCTGCCTCGGCGACGATTTCATGGCGGCAACGTGGAACGACGTGGCGGTGGCCATGCAGATCAGCGCGTACTCCTACAAACATCTCGCGGACGTGTTCGCACCGTTGATGGGGCGTGGCGGCTCGTTCGTCGGCCTGGACTTCGACAACACCGTGGCCTGGCCCGCCTACAACTGGATGGGAGTCGCCAAGTCCGCGCTCGAAAGTATCAATCGCTACCTCGCCAAGGACATGGGACCACGGGGCATTCGTTCGAATTTGGTGGCTGCGGGTCCGGTGAAAACGATGGCTGCGAAATCGATCACCGGATTCAAGAAGTTCGAGGACGTCTGGGACGCCCGGGCACCACTCGGATGGGACGTCACCGATGGCGAGCCCGTGGCTCGGGCCGTTGTGGCTTTGTTGTCGGACTGGTTCCCGGCCACCACGGGATCGATGATCCATGTGGACGGCGGCTATCACGCCACGGGAGCGTGACTCAGAGTCCGCTGCGCTCCAAGATGTGAATGCCGCAGGCCGATCCGAGGCCGATCACATGGGCGAGACCGACCTTGGCGTTTTCGATCTGTCGGTTTCCGGCCTCGTTGCGCAGGTGGTGGCAGATCTCCCAGATGTTGGCGATACCCGTGGCGGCAATGGGGTGACCCTTCGACTCGAGTCCACCCGACACGTTCACGGGAGTCGTTCCGGTCCGCCAGGTGGCGCCGCTGTTGAAGAAATCCACGGCTCCACCCTCGGCACACAGCATCAGGTTGTCGTAATGCACCAATTCGGCGGTGGCGAAACAGTCGTGCAACTCGACGAGGTCGAGATCCGACGGTGAAACGCCGGCCTGTTCGTAGGCGATCTTGGCGGCATTGCGCGTGAGCGTGTTGACGTCGGGCAGAACCTGACACGATTCCTGATACGGGTCGGTGGTCAAAACCGAAGCCGAGACCTTGATGGCGCGACGCTGCTGTTCGAGCGACAGCGTCTTCAGGGTTTCGCCCGAGCACACCACGGCGGCCGCCGCACCGTCACAGTTCGCCGAGCACATCGGACGCGTGTTCGGGTAGGCGATCATCATGTCGTTCATGATCTCGTCGAGAGTGAACTGCTTCTGGTATGCGGCCATCGGGTTGAGCGTGGAGTGCGCATGATTCTTCTCGGAAATGCGCGCGAACAACTCGAACGACACTCCCCCGTATTTGTGTCCGTATTCCATTCCGACTTGAGCGAAAGTTCCCGGCATGGTGTCGGTCCCGATTCGACCATCGGTCGGAGCGACGCTTCCAAAGCGCCCCTTGGGCTCCCACTTGTTTCCATCCTTCTTCGCGCTACCGCCGCCGCCGAGCAGACCGGCTCCGGCCAGCTTTTCGGCACCCACGGCCAAACCGAACTTCACTTCTCCGGCTTTGACCGCCATGATCGCGGTGCGCAGCGCCGTGGCGCCCGTGGCGCAGGCGTTGGTGACGTTGTACACCGGAATTCCGGTCTGTCCCACCTGCTTTTGCAGCATCTGGCCGAAGCCGCCGCCGCCCATGAGGTTGCCGGCGGCCAAAACACCGATATCGCGCATGGACACTCCGGCATCGGTGAGCGCCGCCATCACCGCTTCGGCTCCGAGGTCGACGATGTCCTTGTCGGAGTGCTTTCCGAACTTGGTCATCGCGATTCCGAGAATCCAGATGTCGTCATTGGCCATGATGCTTCCTTTGCTCGTTCGTGTGGATCAGATTATGAGAATGTTCGCCGTCAGGCCGCGGGTTCGAAGCCGAATCCGATGGCTTCCACACCGTCGTCGTCGGTTCCGAGGCTGTAGGTGGCCAGGCGCACCTTCATACCAAGGGAGACCTTGTCGGGTGTCGGGTCGACATTGATGACGTTTCCGCGAACGCTGGTGCCGCCGCAGTCGACGATTCCGGCGACGAAGGGAACCGGAACCCCGGGAGCCGCGAACGCGACGATGGTGAACGCCTTCAGCACTCCTTCGGTGGCCACGGCGGCCTTGCGGAAGTCGGTGCCGAAGCAGTTGGCACAAGCATTGCGGCGGTCGAAGAAACGAGCGCCGCAGGCAGTGCACTCGTTGGCGACCAGGTGCGGTGTGTCACCGAGTTCGAGATAGTTGACGTGGGGAATCTGGGTGGGCATGGCTTCTCCCGGATGATGCGGACCCTCTCACCCTAAACCGCCTCGCCGGGGCGGGCGAAACCGAAATTCACCAACGACCGTGATGAAGAACC
>JBMTPW010000324.1:0-2332 GCA_049444115.1 Ilumatobacteraceae bacterium
CCACAAGGCTGGTCTCGGATGGTTCGGCAAGAGCGCCAACATCTTGATCCCAGGCGGTGGCAGTTGGTACGTGCTGGGTTCGGTGGTGACAACCGCATCGCTGACACCGGCGAGTCGTCCGGTTCCCGATGGCTGCGGTTCGTGTCGTGTCTGCATCGACGCCTGTCCGACGGCGGCCATTGTGGCCGACGGGGTGATCGATGCTCGTCGATGCCTGGCTTGGTTGGTTCAAAAAGAGGGGATCTTCCCGTTCGAGCATCGTGTGGCACTCGGAAACCGCATCTACGGTTGCGACGACTGTCAGGACACCTGCCCGCCCAATCTTCGTTTCCGTCATCGTCACGAAGACCGTCTCGGCCCGGCCGACTTGGGGCCCGACGTCCAGATCTTCGATTTCTTCGAGCTCGACGACGATCGACTCATGTCACGCTTCGGTCGCTGGTACATCGCCGGGCGCGACCCGACATGGCTGCGTCGCAATGCACTCATTATCCTGGGAAATGTGGCGCCGATTCCGGTGAGTGAACGGGTGCGGCGCACCATCGAATCCTGTCTCGGTCATCGTGACCCGTTCCTGCGGGCTCATGCGGTGTGGGCGAGCGGGCGCCTCGGCCTCCCCGATGTCCGCCAACGTATGGCGGCTGATGAGAACGAGTTGGTCCGCGAGGAGTTGCGGCGGTGGGACGAGATCCCGATACGGACCGCGGTGACTGGATGAAACATCTCTTGGTCACGAACGATTTTCCTCCGAAGATCGGGGGCATCCAGTCGCTGCTCTGGGAATGGTGGCGACGGTTGCCGTCGGATTCCTTCGCCGTTCTCACCAGTCCTCATTCCGACGCGGCCGCCTTCGACGCCGAGCAACCCTTCAGGATCGAACGGGTCCGTGAACCGGTTCTGCTGCCTCACCCCTTGATGGTGCGTCGGATCGATGAGATGGCTCGACGAACCGCGGCCGATTTCGTCGTCCTCGATCCGGCATTGCCGCTCGGGGTGGTCGGGAGTGCATTGACCGTTCCCTACATGGTGGTGTTGCACGGTGCCGAGATCACTGTTCCCGGTCGGATTCCCGGCTCCAAACAACTCCTCGGTCGCGTTCTTCGTGGAGCGCGACACATCATCGCCGCTGGCGGCTATCCGGCCGCGGAGGCCGAACGAGCTGCGGGTCGGGCGTTGGATCTCACGGTCGTTCCACCGGGAGTCGACACCGAGCGTTTCCGACCCTTGACTCCGGCGGAGAAGAGCAACGCACGTCGTGATTTGGGATTCGCCGATGAGGACGAAGTGATCGTGGCGGTGAGCCGGCTCGTACCACGCAAGGGCTTCGACACTGCGATCCGAGCGGTTGCCAACCTCCATCGCTCGCGGCCCGAGGTCGTCCTCGGAATCGCCGGAGCAGGCCGCGATCGACAGCGTCTCGAGAACCTTGCCCGGGAATTGCACGCCCCGGTTCGTTTCCTGGGTCGCGTCGGTCATGACGATCTGCCGCGTCTGTACGGTTGTGCCGATCTTTCGGTCATGTTGTGTCGCAACCGTTGGGCCGGACTCGAGCAAGAGGGTTTCGGCATCGTCTTCCTGGAAGCCGCTGCCTGTGGAGTGCCCCAGATCGCCGGTTCCAGCGGTGGGGCCGCCGAAGCCGTGGTCGACGGTGAGACCGGCTTCGTTCTGGGGGACCCTTCCGACGCCGATGCCGCTGCAAAGCTGATGGCTCGTTTGCTCGAAGATCCGGACCGTCGCACCGCCATGGGTCGCGCCGGCCGCGAGCGGGCGGTGCGGGATTTCTCCTACGACGTGTTGTCGGCTCGTCTGGGTGCCGTTCTCGGAGTGCACTCGTGAGGTTCAGGTCGATCGCCGATCTTCCGGGATCGCGCCTTGTGTGGGCGGACATCACCGGCAGTGCCCTTTTCGTCGTGTCGGCGACGACGGCTGCGGTCGTCTTCGATGGGCTGGCCAAGGTGCAGGGGGTGGTGGTAGCCCTGGTGCTCTTCGCCATCGGAGTGGTGACGTTCATCTGGGGATACTGGTCAGCCGTTCAGAGAAGCCGCACCCATGACATGTCGGTGGTCGAGTTGTACTTCCTGCTCGGCCCCGCTGTTCCTCGGCGCGTGAAACTCATCTTGAACGGGTGCCTCGTGCTCCAGACGGTGGTGTCCCTGGCCACGGCATTGGCCCGAGGATCGACACCGGACAATGCCGGGGTTTCGAATCCTGGTTCCACGTTGGCCTTCGGAGTTCTGGTGCCGATGTTGGGTCTCGGTCTCAATGGGCTGTGGGCCGCGAGTCACGGTGGCTTCGGTCGGCGTCGAGCCGCGGAATGACCGTTTGTCCCGTG
>JBMTPW010000325.1:0-2354 GCA_049444115.1 Ilumatobacteraceae bacterium
GGGAGTGGAATACGAGAAGACCGGAGAGGTCCCGGACCCGACCACTGCGTCGAATCCCGAACTTGCCATCGTCCTCGGTCTTCTGCAACGAGGTCTGAAGCAGGATCCCACCAAATGGGCGCGGATGGCCGCCGGCGTGAAAGGTGTGACCGAGGAGACCACGACCGGAGTCATGCGTCTCTACAAGATGGCCGAGCGCGGAGAGCTCCTGTTCCCGGCCATCAATGTGAACGATTCCGTCACCAAGTCGAAGTTCGACAATCTCTACGGATGCCGTCATTCGTTGGTGGACGCCATCTGTCGGGCCACCGATGTGATGATCGCCGGCAAAGTGGCCCTGGTCGCCGGGTACGGAGACGTGGGCAAAGGCTGTGCACAGAGCCTGCGCGGTCAGGGTGCTCGAGTGATCGTGGCCGAAGTCGACCCCATCAACGCCCTGCAGGCGGCGATGGAGGGTTATGAGGTGACCACCATCGAAGACGTGGTCGATCAAGTGGACATCTTCGTATCAGCCACCGGGAACGACCACATCATCACGGTCGATCACATGGCGAACATGAAGCACAACGCCATCGTGTGCAATATCGGTCACTTCGATTCGGAAATCGACATGGCCGGTCTGGCGCGCAGCGGAGCGACCCGCGACCAACTGAAACCGGGAACGGATCTCTGGACCTTTGCAGATGGGCACTCGATCATCGTGTTGGCCGAAGGGCGTCTCGTGAATCTCGGTTGTGCCACCGGACATCCCAGTTTCGTGATGAGCTGCTCGTTCTCCAATCAGGTGATCGCGCAGATCGAACTCTTCAACAACCTCGATCGGTATCCGCTCGGTGTCTATGTCCTTCCGAAGCATCTCGACGAGAAGGTTGCGTCGCTGCACCTCGGTGCTCTCGGAGTGAAACTCACCAAACTCACCGACGAACAGGCCGACTACTTGGGCATCGATCCGTCGGGGCCATTCAAGCCGGAGCGCTATCGCTACTGATGTCATCAGGGATGGGTTCGGCCGGGATCGGAGAACGATTCCTTCGTTGTGTGGTCGGGCTGGCGCTCTTCGGTTTCGGCATCACCTTGTTCGTGCGTGCCGATCTTGGATTGGCTCCGTGGGACGTCTTCCACCTCGGATTGGCCGACAATCTCGACCTCTCACTGGGTGTGGTGATCATCGTTGTCGGGTTCATGCTTCTGGCGCTGTGGATTCCGCTGCGGCAACGTCCGGGCGTGGGCACGGTGATGAATGCTGTGGAGATCGGCGTCGTAGTCAACCTCACCAAACCTCTGGTGGGTGAATCCGACGTTCTGCCGCTGCAGATCTTCATGGTGATCGGTGGCCTCGCCGTGGTGGCACTGGGTTCGGCCCTCTACATCGGAGCCGGGTTGGGTTCCGGACCGCGCGACGGTCTCATGTTGGGCCTCTCGGAGCGTTCCTGGGGGCGTCGACAGATCAGTATTCGCACCGCCCGCACCGCCGTGGAGGCAACGGTCCTGGTGGCGGGCTTCATCCTCGGCGGACCCGTCGGACTGGGGACACTGGCCTTCATGGTCGGGATCGGTCCGCTCGTGCAATTGATGTTGCCTCGCTTCGATACTCGCTCGGCTCCTGCCGAAGTGTGAGCCGAGGCGGTCTCCGACAGGAGATCGGAACCAGTGTTTGCTACATTCTGCAGTGCAGGGGTTCGATCCAATCCGGATCGCAAGCGTATGCGGCTGGTTTCGCTCGATCGGAATCGTCGCTCGAGGGGGCGGGATCTTTGTGGTTGAGACAACGTCGGACCGGTGGAAGGTGGCTCGTCGGCCAGCCCATCCCACGCGGCAGACACTGATCGAGGCGGCCCGCGCCTGTCTCGATCAGCAACCCTGGGACCAGGTGACCGTGGATCTGGTTCTCGACCGGTGCGGTGTCTCGCGCAGTTCCCTGTATCACCACTTCGAGGATTTCCAGGACTTATTGGAACAGGCCACCGCCGAGGCGATTTCCGAGGGCACCCGCCAGGCCATCGCCATGTTCGAGACCATCTTGGAATCTTCGGACTCCGCTGCGGATTTCCGCCGTCGAAACTTCGAAATCGGTCGCATTGCCAACACCCGTACCCGTGCGCCGTTTCGCATGCGTCGGATGGCCGCTTTGGCAGCCACGGACCGTAACGAGCGCTATCGGTTGACCATCGCCAGGGATCAGCATTTGTTGGACAGCGCCTATCAGGAGCTGATCGAAGCGGCTCAGGCCAAGGGATGGATCGCCCCGGATGTCGACGCCACGGCGGTCAGCCTGTTCATTCAGGCCTGCTCCTTCGGGCGCGTGCTCGACGACATCTCGAACGAGCCCATCGGCGACGATCGCTGGAATGGGA
>JBMTPW010000326.1:0-2354 GCA_049444115.1 Ilumatobacteraceae bacterium
CGAAGGGCTGGAAGCTCTGGGAATGCAGGACGGGCTGGCGTTCCCGTCGTTGCTTTTGATCATCGCCTTGGCCAATCCGATGACGCAACGTCTCGAGTCGTGGGGCATTCCGGCCGGGAACACCGCTCGTATCACCTACATCCTCTCGGTTCTCACGGTCTTCGGATGGGTGTACATGGCTCGTTTGGTGCGCGGTCAGGTGCTGTCGTTGCGGGAACGGGAATTCGTCGAAGCGGCACGATCGTTCGGGGCGGGTACCGGTCATTTGGTGTTCAAGCAGTTGCTGCCCAATTTGTGGCCCCAGATCATCGTTTTCGTGTCATTGAGCCTGCCCGGATATGTGGCCCTCGAAGCGACCTTGTCGTTCCTCGGAGTCGGCTTGTTGGCCCCGGCGGCATCATGGGGAATCATGCTGGGTGACTCGGTGCGGTATTACCGAGCCGACCCGACGTACCTGTTCATTCCGGGAATGGTCCTGATGATCCTGGTCCTGGCGTTCAACCTGCTCGGAGACGGTTTACGGGATGCCTTCGACCCCCGAAGCGACCGTCAGCAGTTGTGACGTTCGTCCCGAGACCGTGATTCATCGTTGTACACTGCAAATCACTAGCGCCCGACACACTGTCGGCGAAAGGGGAGGAAAATGAAGAAGCGAAGCAAAGTTCTCGCTGTCGCGGCCCTCGTGGGTCTCGTGGCGGGCGCCTGCGGTGGTTCCGGAGACGGGGCCACAAGCGGCGAAGAGTCCGGTGGTCGTTCGGCCACCATGGACGGAGTGAAGGACGGGGGCACGCTGTACGTGCTCACCATGCAGGAAGGCGCATCGTCGCTCGACCCGCAGCGCGTGTACACCGGCGCCGAACTCGGCGCGTGGGGTTCCACCTTCACCCGTACCTTGAGCACCTACAAGCCGGTGGCCGGTGAGGACGGCACGACGTTGGTGCCCGACATGGCCACCGACCTCGGTACGGCATCGGACGACCTGAAGACCTGGTCGTTCACCATGCGTGACGGCATCAAGTGGGAAGACGGCTCCGACGTCACCTGTGGCGACATCGCCTACGGTGTGTCGCGTACCTTCGCCGCCGAGGTGACCGCGGGCGAGGGCCCGATGTACGCGTTGAGCTACCTCGACATCCCGGAGGGCGACTCGGACTTCGGTAGCGCCTACCCCGGACCGTGGTTGGCCACGCCCGAGCAGCAGGCGCTCTTCGATGAGGCCGTGTCCTGCGACGGCAACACCATCACCTTCAAGCTTGGCGTTCCGGTCGCCGACTTCAACTACACCGTCGGTCTGCTGGCCTTCGCCCCGGTCCCCAAGGACCAGGACACCGCCGACCAGTACGGTCTGAAGCCTGTCTCGAACGGACCCTTCAAGGTCGAAAGCTACGAAGAGGGCAAGGAACTCGTTCTGGTTCGTAACGAGAACTGGAGCAAGGACACCGACGAGGTTCGCGAGCCCAAGGTCGACAAGATCGTGTGGCAATTCGGTCTCGACGAGGCAGTCATCGACGAGCGCATGCTCGCCGATGCCGGTGACGACAAGAACGCCATCGTGTACGGCGGAATTCTGCCGGAGAACCTCCAGACAGTCTTCGGTGACGACTCCCTGAAGGATCGTCGTACCGACGGTTTCGATGGTTTCGTTTCGTACACGATGTTCAACGTGGAGTCGGTCTCGTGTGTCGAGGTTCGTCAGGCCGTGTGGTTGGCTCTCGATCGTGAGGCGCTGCGCACCGCCGCCGGTGGACCGTTCACCGGGGAGTTCGCCAAGAGCTTCGTGGCCCCGCTGTTGGCGGCCGATTACGAGCCCGCCAAGTTGGTCGATGGACTGAACGAGGACGGCACTCCGAACGTCGAGGCGGCCAAGGCCAAGCTCGAGGAAGCCAAGACCAAGTGCCCCGAGGTGTACGCCAAGGCCACCGAGGATGGTCTCCGTTTCGATCACCCCGACAGCGACACGTGGAAGAAGAACATCGCCATCTGGATCGAGTCGCTTGGCGCCGCTGGCATCAAGATCAACGACAACCCGATCGAGCCGTCGAAGTACTACGCCACCATCAACGGTGACCGTGGTGACCTGATGCGCGCCGGTTGGGCGGCCGACTGGGCGAACGCCTCGACCGTCATCCCCGAACTCTTCGGTGAGGGCGGCGGCTTCAACTACCACAACAACGAAGGTGACGCTGCGTTCGCCGACTTCCAGACCAAGGTCGATGAGGCCAAGGCTGAGACCGACCGCGCCAAGCAGTCGAAGCTCTGGAAGGAACTGAACCAGTACGTCATCGACCAGGTGTGGTCCATCCCGGGTTCGGCGACCAAGAGCCAGAACCTGGTCGGATCGAACGTGCGCGGCG
>JBMTPW010000327.1:0-2351 GCA_049444115.1 Ilumatobacteraceae bacterium
TGTTGCGTGAGCAGCCCAGTATGGAACTGGGTCGGTGTCTGGAAACCGAACCCACGATCACTCCCGACATCAGCGACCGAGAGGTCGCCGAGCGTCTGGCCTCCTACAACATGCTGTCCATCGGCGTGTGCGACAAGGCTGGGCGTCTGCTCGGGGCCATCACCGTCGACGACGTGCTGGACCGCACCCTGCCGACCGGATGGAGACAACGGCGTCGGCAACAGATGCCGGCCGCGCAGTAGACCGACAACTTTCAGCACCGGGGCGACCCGACAACGATGACGAGGAGGTGACCATGAAGCGCAAAGGAGGACTCGCAACGCCGCGCCAACGCAGCCGGTTCGGCGTCCACTACGACACCGATGCCTTCGGTCAGTTCTCCGAATCGATCGCCCGCACCCTTGGAACCGCCCGATTCCTGGTGTGGCAGTCGTTCGTGATCGTGGTCTGGATCGGCTACAACGCGCTCACTCCGACGTCCTGGCAGTTCGACGCTTGGGACCGCGGTCTGGTGCTCTTGACCCTGGTGCTCTCACTCCAGGCCTCCTATGCCGCTCCATTGATCCTGTTGGCCCAGAACCGCCAGGAGGCCCGCGATCGCTCGCAGTCCGATGTGGATCGCCGCGTCGCCGAACGCACCCAAGCCGATACCGAGTTCCTGGCACGCGAAATCGCCAGTGTTCGCTTGTCGCTCACCGACATGGTCACCACTCAGGATCTCCGCGACCATTTGGATGTCGAGGAACTGAATGCCGGGTTGCAGCGGCTGACCTTGGCCATCGAGCAATTGTCGACTCGATTGGACGAACTGGATTCTCGGGTCAAGAACTGAGCGGGTAGGTCTCGGCGACGAGTCGTCCCCAAGAAGCTTTGTCACCGTGCCGATGAGGCGCAGTTGCGACATCGACCAGTCAGATCCAAACGGTGCCCGAGCACCGTGAATCCGGTCCGCTCAGCCACCGATTTCATACCCTCCTCGAGAGTTCGCTCCACCTCGGCGGGAATATCGATGTCGAGAACTGTTCCACAGTCCATGCACACCAGGTGGTGATGATGACCTTTCAGGTCCTCGGCCAGTTCGAAGGCGGCCCGATCACCATTGGTCAGCACCTTCACCACCACACCGGCCGCCTCCAGCACAGCGAGGTTTCGATACACGGTGCTCTGCGGAAGGTCGACCTCGGTATCGACGATGTCCGTGGCCACCAAGGGATGGGGCGAACGCAACAATGCCTCCACCAATCGGCGTCGTCGCATGGAGTACCGCTGTTTGATGGCCTCCAAACGTTGCGCGGCCACATCGTGCGCGTTGACGCCGGCCACTGACGATCAGCCTCCCGACCCCACGTACTCGAAAACCGTGATCCCTCGGTGGATCACGTCGTCGACCAGGATCCGATTGTTCAACTCGGGACCACCGAGCGCAATCGCTCCCGGAACGAGGCGACGTTCGGGGCGTTCGCCCGATTCGACCTGGCGCATGATGTACTCGCCAGTTGCGGCGGCCACCGCAGCGGCGATGATCCCGGTTCGTTCGGCAACTCCGGCCACTTCGGTTCGACGTTCACCGTTGCGAGATCCGCGCACTTCCACGCGTACCCCTCCCAGCCCACCTTCAGGATGGGGAGGCGACAGCATGGGAAGTCGCGCCGTCAGCCGATCGCGGCGATTGGCCGACACTCGTGCGCTGATGCGTTGGACATGTGGGTAGTTGGCGTGCATCAGGATTGGATCGGCGAGCGCAGCCCGATAGCAATCCTTGCCTCCGATGGGCTCGGGGAACCACAAAAGATCGCGACCACTGCCTCCAGGTCGATGGATCCACTCACCGTCGTGCCATCCCCAGGCTTCGCCGGCCAAGGCCTTGTGGTGCTGTCGCGCACAAGCCGGACCGCCCGTGCCGTGGAACGCCACGTGGATCTCGTCCACGGTGTCCACTCGATTGGCCAGTTCGGCCACCAACAAACCGGAGAGACCCGGACTGGCTGCGGCCCCCACCACCAGGGTGCGGTCTCGCCGATGCGCCAGGTCGTTCAGATCCATCAAGTTGCGGATGTCGGTGAGGTCGTCGCTGGTGGTCACCACATGGTGACCGCTCTCGAGTAGCACTTCGGCCCACGGATGCTGTGTGGGGCCAGTCGCCAGGATCACCACCGGAGTGGTTCGGGGATCGAGAGCCGAGGGATCGGACAGTTCGGTGACACCCGACCCGGCGATCCGCCGAGTGAGATCGGTGTGCCGATCGAACACCGTGACCGATCGACCCGCCGCACTCAACTGTCGTGCCACCCGACCACCCCCCACACCCAATCCGATGACGGCGATCGCCGGCCCGGAATTGGAGGTGAGGG
>JBMTPW010000328.1:0-2350 GCA_049444115.1 Ilumatobacteraceae bacterium
TTCCGCACGACTCAGCCCACTCGAAAGCTTCTAAGGCCTTTCAAAGATTGGATACACCAACTTGCCGACATCATCGATGTTGACAACACAGGTGGTCGTCCCCGTACAGTCACCAACCCATCCAACAAAACGCGATCCAAGACTCGCCGTCGCCCGCAGGGTTAGCACGGTTCCGTATCGATGCGACGACAGACACGGCTGAAGAGCCGTTGCCGGACAGGCAGCTCCAGTGGGGGTAGAAGAAATTGCGCCTGCGCCATTGCCGACCTTCGTGATGAGGAGCATGCCCACAGGTACGAAGTTTGCGATCACGGTCTGAGACGCCGTCATGCGTACCGTGCAGACTGCGGTTCCCGTGCACGCACCCGACCATCCGGTGAAGACGCTCCCGAGAGAGGCCGTTGCCGTGAGGGTGACGGTCCTACCTGCTGCATAGACGCCGACACACATGGTTCCGCAGTTGATTTCGGAGGCGATGCTGGAAACGACACCAGAACCACCTCCGGTCTTCATCACGGTCAGAACCGGAGTCGACATGATGTGAACGATATTTGCTCCTTTGATGTCGCTCACCGGGAGGGGGCCTCCCGGCGTTGACAACGAAGTAGCGGTGAGTCTTGGAGCGACGGTTCCCAGACCGGTACAAAATGAGAACACGTCATATCTTGACGAAGGGGTGCCAGGTCTCTCCCGGGCAACTGGAGTGAACGTACAGACAGTTCCGACGCCGATGTTCGTGAAACTGGCTGAGGTCAGACCACTCACTGGTTGAGAGAAGAGCAGTTTGAAAACGTTGTACCGAGATGTCGTTGGAGTCGACGTATATCCCCACAGCAAATCGATGCCAATTGCCTGTGGTGTAATCGCAGCACCGTTCGCGGCGCGAGAGGGCGAATTGCTCTGGAAGACGGCAGCGTTGGGAAGATCGCCGCGCATTACCAAGGCACCTCCGCTGGCCACGTGAATGGGCAGAGATATCGCTGCGACAACTGCCAGTGCCACAGAAATGCACATCTTTCGAAACTTCATCTTGTCCCTCTTTTTGCATGTCCAGCACGATGACTCACTGGTCTCATGACACAGTGATCCACCCGCTCTACCGACAACAGCGCATTGGATCCTATGAAATTTCGCCAACAAGAGGGCGCGATACCCCCGAGACGCCATCGAATCCGACGGTCACGGTCGCATCTCTGGCCAGATCCGCCTTTGTATCGATCATTGATGCGAATGTCGTTGCCGCTCCATCAGGCTGCACCAGTCCCACGCGTCGCCACCCATGGCCGATACCTCGGCGAGCATCTCCCCCACCATCGCCGTGACGGGGAGCGGAACATTCATGGCTCGAGCCTCTTCGAGGACCAGGCCGATGTCTTTCCTCATGAGAGTGGTCGAAAAGCCATAGTTGTATTCACCGGCGAGCATCTTCTCGGCGCGATTCGTCATCTGCCACGAGGCCGACGACCCCTGCAACATCACGTGGATCACCTTCGAGACGTCCAGTCCCGCAGACTCGGCGAAGTCCAGACCTTCGGCGAGTGCCTGACACAACCCCACCACACAGATCTGATTCGTCATCTTGGTGATCTGTCCCGCTCCGCTGTCACCCATGAGAGTGATGCGAGCGCCATAGGACGCGATGACCGGCTCGGCGCGCTCGAACGCAGAGGCATCGCCACCGACCATCACGGTCAGAGTGCCGTTGCGGGCACCATCCACGCCACCAGACACAGGAGCATCGAGGAAGTCCACCCCCACCGCTTTGGCTTCTGCATGCACGATGCGGGCGATCCCAGCCGAAGTCGTGGAGTGATCCACCCAGAGTGAGCCACGACCAAGTTCGGGAAGCACCACATCGGCGACCGCACGTAGTTCGCGATCAGCAGGCAACGACGTGATGACGACTTCGCAGCCCGCCACTGCGTCGGCCGCGTTCGTGTGTGCCTCGCCCCCGTGCTCGTCGGCCCACTGCTTTGCCACGCCGGGAACCACGTCACACACGGACATTTCATTCCCGGCCCTCGACAAGTGTGCCGCCATATGCCAGCCCATGCGGCCGAGGCCGATCACTGCTACACGTGTACCACTCATGACGGAACTCCCGGCTTGCCGCGATCGGCAAGGGTGAACCCCCCAGCGAGACGGGCATGTACCCGACCGCCACAGGCCATTGCCAGGATCACCACCATCTCGTCGGGCTTCGGCCCATCGGGAACACCCACCTCGATCGAGTCGTAATGACTGCCGACATAGCTCCATTCGAGGTGCGTGATGGGAACATCCAGCCGTGCCCCCATGCCAGCGACCTTCTTGGTGGAGGGAACGATGCTCGTCCCTTTGCCGAGAGCAG
>JBMTPW010000329.1:0-2343 GCA_049444115.1 Ilumatobacteraceae bacterium
CGGCGTGTGCAGTCGCGGGTGTGCCACGACGGGCGAGTCCGAAACGGCGGTCATGTCGGCAGCTCCCGATGTCGCAGACCGCGGGGGTCCAAGAGGGCGATGGCCGACGCCTCGGCCTCGTTGGGTTCGCGCGATGTCGGAACCTCGTTCGGTACGTGCAGAGCGAATCCGGTATTGGTCATCACGTCGTCGACAGTGACACCCGGGTGCACGCTCACGAGACGCATGGTGTGATCGGGTCCCCCGAAGTCGAGAACTGCCAGGTTGGTGATCACCCGCCGAAGATCGTGCCGTCGGGCGATGAACCCGCCAATCGCTCGGGCTCGGTCGTATCCGACTCCGCTCACCATGTCCACGGTGGTGACGAAGACCGACGCCTGATGTTTGGGGATGAAGAAACTGGTGGCATTGTTGACCGTATTGCCTGGTCCGCCGCGCACTCCGAGCAACTGGGCCTTGGGTTTCGACCACGGACCGATGTTGGCGATGTTGGTGTTGCCGAAGCGATCGATCTGACTGGCCCCCATCATCACGTGTCGCCGCCCTCCCCAGAGAGTGTCGAAGACCGAACGGAAGGGGATGTATCCCTCGACAACTTTGTCCGTGGAGCCGATGGGCAGATCGCCGGCCACGAAGAAGGCTTCGCCATCGGAGACCAGGAGATCGGGTTCGAAGGTGGCCCGGGCCAAGCGTGCCCCCAGCATGGGCATGACTCCCATCCCCGAGGCGAAGATCTCTCCGTCGCCGCGCCACGCTTCGGCGCAGGCCACGGCTACGACATCGGCGAGCGAGCTCATGACTGACCTCCAGTCGAGCGTGTTTCCTCGCGCGGTGTGTTCGTGGCGCGTGTCTCCGCGCGCCAGGTGATCACGGCGCGTTGGTAGTCGGCTTCCGAACCCGACAGGAACCGCCTGCTGAAGGCCGGCCACGACTCGGTGTCGCGAGCCGCCTCCACATAGGCCTTCTGGAAGGCCTCATCGCGTCCGTAATCGGGTTCGCAGGTGGTGAAGTGCGCTCCGTTCGGAGCGGCGATGACTCCGTCCACCATGGCCCGATTGATCTTCAAGGTATGGAAGGTCCCCTCGGACAGCAGGTCCTCGGTGGGCACGATCTTCTCGGCACTGACGAACCGCAGACCGGGTTCGCAGGCCGCCAAGAACAGATCGTCGAAGTAGAGGTCGGGTCCAAGGAATTGGGCGTTGCCGCGTGCGTCGGAGCGGTTCATGTGAACGAATGCTGCGTCCAGACGAATGGCTGGGACTGCCAACAGCGCCTCGCCGTCGGCATAGGGAGAGGTCACCGTCTTCAGATCGGGATTCACGTCCATCACTCCACTGCCGAGCCCGGCGCGAGTGGGAAGGAAAGGCAGCCGTAGAGCTCCGGCGTACAGTGCCCACTGCAACATGCCCTCGTCGTATTCCACCGGTTCGGCAATGCTGCCGGCTTGACGTGCCGCCCGGAAGTGTGGCTCCAGGGCGATCGAATCCAAAGAGACGAATCCGTAGACGAGTCGGCGCACCTTGCCAGCTGCGCACAAGAGGCCGACATCGGGTCCACCGTAGGACACGATGGTGAGATCCCTCAGATCGGATCGCAGGAGCGCCCGCACCAAGCTCATCGGCTTGCGGCGACTACCCCAGCCACCGATCCCGATGGTCATTCCGCTGGACAACCGAGCGATCGCCTCGTCCTCGGTCATGATCTTGGTGCGCAGGCTGGCGCTCACGTTCTCGTCTCCATGCCGGGGCCCTCGTTCATCATCGGCTCGTTCATCCTCGACATTGCTCAGGCTTTGCGGCCGTGTTCCGAATCCGACTTCTTGTCGGTGCCGGCGAAGTCATCGCGGAGTTCGTCGCTCACACCGGTCAGGTTCAACTCGAACGTGAATCCCTGTTCGAAACGGTAACTGCGCTTCACGTCCCAGAGGTCGATGCCGTTCAGGCTCTCCTTGGCGGCGCGGATGACCGTCGGGTGTTTGGCGGCGATGTCGCGTGCGACCTCGAATGCGGCGTCCCGCAACCGATCGCGGGGAACGACCCGCAACACACTGCCGAAGGCCAGTAGCTCGGCGGCCGTCACGGTGGCCGAGGTGTAGACCATGGCTCGCATCTTGTGTTGGGGAACGAGGCGTGCCAGGTGTGTGGCCGCTCCGAGGGCGCCACGGTCGACTTCGGGCAAGCCGAAGAAGGCGTCGTCGCTGGCGACGATGATGTCGCTGTTGCCCACCAAACCGATGCCGCCACCGACGCAGAATCCGGCGACGGCCGAGATCACCGGCACCGGACAGTCGTACACGGCGGCGAAGGCGGCGAAGCAACCCTTGTTGGCGCCGATCAGCGCATC
>JBMTPW010000330.1:0-2328 GCA_049444115.1 Ilumatobacteraceae bacterium
CGGAATACGAACCCCAGATGTCCACGTCGGATTCATCACCAGCCGTACCCGAGGAACTATCGGCAGGCTCGCCAAAAATTGGTTCTTCGTCATCGGCGAAACGAATCTCACCGAAATCCTCGGCTTCGTCGTCCCCGTCGGCTCGTCGCCACATGTCGTCACTCACGATGTCGTCCGTCAGACTTCCAAGAGTTCGTGCTCTTTGCGTTGCACGGCCTTGTCGATGTTCTCGACGTGATCGTGCGTGATCTTGTCCAGTTCCTTTTCGGCTCGCTCCAGATCGTCGGCCGAGACGTCCCCGGCCTTTTCGGCCGCTTCGAGTTGCTTACGGGCGTCCCGACGGATGTTGCGCACAGCCACTCTGCTCTCCTCGGCCATGTTCTTCACCAGTTTCACATAGTCACGGCGCCGTTCCTCGGTCAGCATCGGGAAATTCAGGCGAATGACCACCCCATCACTGTTGGGGGACATCCCGAGGTCACTGTCCCGGATGGCCTTCTCGATGGCCCCGATGGCCCCTCGGTCATGGGGTTTGATCACCAGAGTGCGGGCCTCGGGCACCTGGAAACCGGCCAATTGCTGGAGAGGAACGTCGGCACCGTAATAACTGACGAGCAGCTTCTCAACCAGGGCCGGAGTCGCCCGACCGGTTCGTACCGTGGCGAACTGGTTCTGGGCGTGCTCGACGGCCCGGTCCATCTTGTCGATGGCCTCCAAGAGAACGTCGTCGATCACCCGACCAGCGTACCGACGGCGCGGCCCTCCAGAACGCACCTGATGTTGCCCGGAGTACTCACGTCGAAGACCACGATGGGGATCCGGTTGTCCCGACAGAAGGCGATCGCCGTGGCATCCATGACCCGGAGTTCCTTTTCGATGACCTCTTTGTGGGACACCCGGTCGTAGCGCACCGCTGATGGATCCAACTTGGGATCGGCGGTGTACACGCCATCGATCCCGGAATGGGTTCCCTTGAGAATCGCCTCGGCGTCGATCTCGGCAGCGCGCAATGCCGCCGCGGTGTCGGTGGTGAAGAACGGATTGCCGGTGCCGCCGGCGAAGATCACCACGCGTCCCTTCTCCATGTGGCGCTCTGCCCGACGCCGAATGTAGGGCTCGGCAACTTTGGGCATCTCCACTGCGGTCATGACGCGACTGTGCTGGCCGACCCGCTCGAGAGCGTCCTGCAAGGCCAATCCGTTCATGACCGTGGCAATCATTCCCATGAAGTCGGCCTGGGCCTGGTCCATCCCCTGACCGGCTCCCTTGAGACCCCGCCAAAAGTTGCCGCCACCCACCACCACGGCCACATCGACGTGCAGGTTGTCGCGCACGTCCTTGATCTCCAGTGCCACCTGACGCAGGACATTGGTGTCGAGCCCGAAACCCGACGGTTCGGCCAGTGCTTCACCGGACAACTTGAGAATGACCCGCTTCCACTGAGGACGGTCGGGCTGACGAACGGAATCGACGTCAGATCCGGCCATGAGCGATCAGCCGATCTCCACCTGAGCGAAACGCACGATCGAGGCTTTGCCGAGAATCTGCGTGACCGACTGCTTGTCGTCCTTGGCGTAGGGCTGTTCGAGCAAGCACACGTCCTTGAAGAACCCGTTCAGACGTCCTTCGACGATCTTGGGTAGCGATGCTTCGGGTTTGCCCTCGTTGCGGCTGATGGCTTCGAGAGTGGCTTTCTCCTTGTCGATCACCTCGGCTGGGACCTCGTCTCGCGACAAGTATTTCGGCCGAGCAAAGGCGATGTGCACCGCGACATCATGGGCCAGATCGACCGTGCCACCGGCGATCTCCACGAGCACGGCGTTCACACCGCGTCCGCCCTGGATGTGCTGGTAACTGTCGAGCACATTGCCCGCAGCGGCTTCGATACGAACGACTTCGCCCAATTCGATCTTCTCTTTGAGGGTGATCTTCAGATCTTCGAGAATTGCGGAGCGCTCGGCGACCGCCGCCTCACCCTTGGCCGCAACCAATTCGGCCAAGGCTTGGGCCTCGCCCTTGAACTGGTCGCTTCCGGCCACGAAATCCGTTTCGCATTTCAACTTCACGATGGCACCGACTTTCTCGGTGATGACGAGGGCCACGACACCCTGGGTGTTCTCACGGTCATCACGCTTGGCCGACGCCGCCAAACCCTTTTCGCGCAACCACTGTTTGGCTTCTTCCATATCGCCGTTGGTGGCTTCGAGGGCCTTCTTGCAGTCCATCATTCCGGCTCCCGAGGATTGCCGGAGCGCCTGGACGTCTTTCGCCGTGAACGACATCTCAGCCCTCCCCACTTTCATCGGGTGCTGCGGTCTCCACCTTGGT
>JBMTPW010000331.1:0-2325 GCA_049444115.1 Ilumatobacteraceae bacterium
GGGACGCGAACTGGTCCGCCAATTGGGCGCCGATGGTTGCGACGTGGCTACCTGTGACGTCATGAGCGACGCCCTGGCCGAGACGGTGGCCCTGTGCGAATCGGAGCGAGTTGCTGGTCGGTCCGGCGAGATCCTGACGGCACTTGCCGACGTTTCGGTGGAATCCCAGGTGCTGTCGTTTCGCGACCAGGTGGCCGCCTGGCGTCCACATGTGAATCTCCTGTTCAACAATGCCGGAATCGGTGGCGGTGGCAGCATCGTGCTCGACGATCGCGAGGAGTGGGAAAAGACCTTCGCCGTGTGTTGGTACGGCGTGTACTTCAATACGCGCGCCTTCCTGCAACTCTTGCTCGACTCCCCGAAGGGTCAGGTGGTCAACACCAGCTCGGTGAACGGCTTCTGGGCGTCCCTCGGGCCGAATATCCCCCACACCGCCTACAGCGCTGCGAAGTTTGCGGTGAAGGGATTCACCGAAGCTCTCATCACCGACTTCCGGATCACTGCCCCTCACCTACGGGCCGCAGTGGTGATGCCCGGCCACATCGGCACCTCCATCGCCATCAATTCGCGCAAACTGCTCGGCCATGATCCCAAGGAGATGACCGAAGAACAGATCGCCCAACTGCGCGAACGGCTCGGGCGTTCGGGACTGGATGTCAGCGCCGCCAGTGACGAGGACTTGCGGGTCGGACTCCAAGCACAAGCCGAATCTTTCCGCGACAATGCTCCCATGAGTGCTGCTCAGGCGGCTGCCGTCATCCTGGACGGTGTGCGCCGCAATGAGTGGCGCATTCTCGTGGGCGCCGACGCCGTGATTCTCGACGAGATGGTGCGCGAACAACCCACCGATGCCTACCGCTCGGATTTCATGGATCGGGTCCATGCCCGCGGAGCCCTCAACTTCACGACGAACGGACCGGGCAACGAGGGCTGAGAGAACACGTGAACCCGCGCTGGAGCGACCCGCAGACCGTCGGCGTTCTGCGCGAAATCAAAACCGATGAGCGGCGCGTGGCCCTCACTCCCGAGGGCGCCCGACGACTCGTTGCCGATGGCCGCGCCGTGGTGATCGAGACCGGCGCCGGACTGGGTTCGGGCCACGAGGCCGACGAATACCGCGATGCCGGTGCCTCGATCGTCAGTGGTCCAGGCGCGGTCACCGATGCAGCGACCCTCCTCGTGCACGTCAAGGAACCGCAGCCCTCCGAATTCGCATTGTTGCGACCGGACCACACTCTTTTCACCTATTTGCACCTGGCGGCCGCCCCCGAGCTCGTTTCCGCGCTGCGCGCAGCACGTTGTCGAGCCATTGCGTACGAATCAGTGGAGGTCGATGGACACTTCCCTCTGCTCGCCCCCATGAGTGCCATCGCCGGACGCCTGGCAACCCAGAACGCCGCGTCGTTCTTGGAGGCGCGCCACGGCGGACGGGGCGTGTTGCTCGGTGGAGTTCCCGGCGCGGAACCGTCCACGGTGATCGTCGTCGGCGCCGGAGTCGTCGGCTCGCACGCCGCCGAGGTCGCCGTCGGGATGGGTGCCGAGGTCGTGATCGTCGATCTCGACCTGCGCCGCGCCGAAGCCGTGGCCCAGCGGCTCGGCGCCCGGGCCGTGCAATCGCAAGCCGGTGTTCTCGAGGACTTGGCACCGACCGCCGAGGTGATGATCGGTGCCGTGCTCGCTCCCGGACACCGCGCCCCCACGGTCATCACCCGCAAGGTTCTGGACCTGATGCCGGAGGGTTCGGTGGTGATCGACATCGCCATCGATCAGGGAGGCTGCGTCGAGGGGGTCGTGGCCACGAGCCATTCCGACCCGGTGCGTTCCATGGGGCGAGTGCGGGTCGCCGCCACACCGAACATGCCCGCGGCCGTTCCCCGTACCTCGACCGCAGCCCTGTGCGCAGCCACACTTCCCTACATCCGGGCTCTGGCCGGAGGTTGGGACCGGGCGACGTCACAACATCCAGAACTTGCCGGGGCGGTGAACATCCAGGACGGACGAATCGTACTTCCAGCGCTGCTGCAGGAATACGGCGAACCCTGATCGTCGAACCGCAGGATCGGGTTGCACAGTCGTGCGAGCCAATCGTTCGCCAGGCTCCTCCCCGCCAGGGCCACCGTCTAACGTACGGGACAGCACTGCCTTGACGAGGAGGACGAAATGACCGCCACCGAGACCGCCACCACCGGTACATCGGCTGATACTGCACGGTTTCGCGTCGAAGCAGCAATCGACCAATTGCTGTCGGCCCACGATCCGAAGACGGTCGACGACATCACCTTCCGCGGCGCTCGCTACGACCACGGATTGGCCTGGGTGCACTTT
>JBMTPW010000332.1:0-2312 GCA_049444115.1 Ilumatobacteraceae bacterium
CACCACGACCACCACGACGACGGTTCCGCCCGACGTCGGGGGCGAGATCGAGGTTGCACTTTCGAACGGTGTCCCCGTTGGCATAGGTGCGACTCTCGAAGTGCTTGCACTCCTGGCGCATGGGCATCAGCCAACGGATCCTTCCATCTGCAGTTCGATGAGCCGACTCCACTCCACGGCGTACTCCATGGGCAGGGTTCGAGTCACCGGCTCGATGAAACCGTTCACGATCATGCCCATGGCCTGTTCCTGGGAAAGACCGCGGCTCTGCAAGTAGAACAACTGCTCATCGGCGATCTTGGACACCGTGGCCTCGTGGCCGATCTGGGCATCCTTCTCTCCGACTTCCATGTAGGGCAACGTGCGGCTCTCACTGTCTTCGTCCAGAATCAATGCGTCGCACTGCACATGGCTCTTGCAGCCGTATGCACCCTCTTCGACTCGCACCAGACCGCGATACGTGGTGATGCCGCCGTCCTTGCTGATGGACTTCGAAACGATCTTCGAGGAGGTCTCAGGGGCGGCGTGCACCATCTTGGCTCCGGCGTCCTGGTGCTGTCCGGCCCCGGCATAGGCCACGCTCAACACTTCACCGGTGGCCTTCGGTCCCACCAGATAGACGCTCGGGTACTTCATGGTGAGCTTCGAACCGATATTGCCGTCGATCCACTCCATGTGGCCTTCGGCTTCCACGCGAGCCCGCTTGGTCACCAGGTTGTAGACGTTCGGCGACCAGTTCTGAATCGTGGTGTAGGTGACCCGAGCACTGGGCTTCACAACGATCTCCACCACGGCGGAGTGAAGCGAGTCGCTCGTGTACACCGGCGCCGAGCATCCTTCGATGTAGTGGACCTGCGAGCCTTCGTCGGCAATGATCAAGGTCCGCTCGAACTGACCAGCGTTCTCGGAGTTGATGCGGAAGTACGCCTGAAGGGGCATCTCGCACTCCACACCCGGCGGCACATAGATGAACGACCCACCTGACCAGACCGCGGTATTCAGGGCCGAGAACTTGTTGTCTCCGGGCGGAATGACCGTGCCGAAGTATCGCTTCACGAGGTCGGGATACTCACGCAAGGCCGTGTCCATGTCGCAGAACAGGATTCCCTGCTTCTCGAGATCCTCTCGATTGCGGTGGAAGACCACTTCGGACTCGTACTGAGCGGTCACACCAGCCAGGTACTTGCGCTCGGCTTCAGGAATACCCAGTTTTTCGTACGTGGCCTTCATCTGCTCGGGCAGATCGTCCCATTCATCCACCTGCGCATTGGCCGGACGGAGGTAATAGAAGATGTCCTGGAAATCGATGTCCGGCATGTTCTGCGCGAACCATTGCGCCATGGGCTTCTTCTCGAAGAGCCGCAGACTGCGCAAACGGAGGTCGGTCATCCACTTGGGCTCGCCCTTCCACCACGAGATCTGATCCACGACCGGAGCGCTCAGACCCTTTTCGGGTTTGAAGGCGTACTCAACCTCATCGCTCCAGCCGAGGGAGTACTTGCTGAGATCCAGATCGAAGGTGGTCATGATGGTCTGTCTCCTGGTCCACTCACTGTGCGAGGTCCGATCCGGCGGTCAACCGGGGGATTTCTCCTATCCAGATAGTAACAATTCCCCGACCCATCTCCTCAGCGGGCCCGCTTCCGAATCTTCGACTCCAGCCCGGAGTCTCAGGCGCTGGCCAACAATTCACCGGCTGCTGGCAACTCGATGAAGATGCACTCCCCCGGGCAGGCCTCGGCCGCATCCACGACCGCCTGATAGTGACGGGGTTGGACCCGCGCCAGACTGCCGGCTCCGCCGGGATCGTTGAGCGCCTGGCCGGCCTCGGCTACATAGGCGATGCCGTCCTCCAATTGGACGAAAACATCGGGACAGTGATCGAGGCACAGACCGTCGCCGGTGCAGAGGTCTTGGTCGATCCACACCCGCATCGCTTGGACGCTAACGGCCTCTCCAGCGGCCCCGACGAGGCAGAGCGCGAAAGTCACAGGAGGGCCCGCATCTCACCCCTACCCTGTCAGCGATGTCCGAGGATCCGGTCCAGCCACCGATAGCCAAATGCCAACCCCGTCGCATCGAGCGGTCGACCGGCGCGATCGAGGATCCCTACGACTGGTTGCGCGACCGCAACGATCCCGACACCATCGCCTACCTCGAGGCCGAGAACCGCCACACCGACGCCTGGTTCGCTCCCCATCACCAACTGATCGAGGAACTCTTCGCCGAGATCAAGTCCCGGATCCAAGAAGACGACGAGAGCGTTCCCGTCGAAAAGGACGGCTGGTGGTACGTGTCTCGGACCCGCGAGG
>JBMTPW010000333.1:0-2304 GCA_049444115.1 Ilumatobacteraceae bacterium
GGGCCAGTTCGTGAAGATGTGGTTCGTCTACGACGCTCGCATGAAGACCCTCGAAGCCGAGCGACGTCGCGGAACGACCGCTCACCAGCAGGAATCGCCCACGGACGGACCGAACCGGTGACCATGACCGACTCCTCGTCGCCCATCACCACCCGCCTCGAGGGTGAGGCCCCCGAGATTCAGGTGTCCTTCGACATTTTGAAGCGCGGCGCCTACGCCGCCCCCGTGATCGTGGCGGTGTGCGCGGTCTTCGCCGGACTCGACGGTGTGTTTTCGGCCCTCTACGGCATGGCGTTGGTTCTGGTGAACTTCTTCTGTGCCGCCGGATTGGTGGCGGTCACCGCGCGCATCAGTCTGGGTCTCATGATGGGTGCGGTGCTCTTCGGATACATCGCCCGCTTGGGACTGATCTTTCTGGCTGTGATTCTTGTCCGGGACGCGTCCTGGATTTCACTCACGGCCCTCGGATTGACCATTATTGTCACTCATCTGGGACTCCTCGTGTGGGAGATGCGCTACGTGGCGGCATCACTCACATATCCGGGGTTGAAACCCCGTCGTAAGTAAAGCCCCCGCCTACTCTTCAGCCTGCCCACCAACGCCTGCACAAAGGACCAAACGAACGTGATCGCACTCGAGTTCCCGCCGATCAATGAGATCCTCCGTTGGAAGGATCTCTTCCCGTCGTTCAACAAGATCGCTCTCATCGCCGTCGCCGCGGCCTTGATCGGTTCGATCATCTTCTTGCTCGCGGGCAACAAGGATCCCATGAAGGCTCCCAAGGGTGTGCGCAACCTCGCCGAGACCTTGGTCGAGTTCATCGAGAACGGCATCGTGATGCAGACCATGGGTCGCGACGGACTTGGTTGGACGCCGTTCCTGCTCAGCATGTTCACGTTTATCTATCTGTGCAACGTGCCCGGCATCATTCCGTTCCTGCAGATGCCCGCCACCGCGCGTATCGCCATCCCGATGTTCTTGTCGTTGCTGGTGTGGGTGGTGTTCATCGGAACCGGCTTCAAGCATCAGGGCATTGGTTACTTGAAGAGCTCGCTCTTCCCGCCCGGTGTTCCGAAGGCGCTCTACATCTTGGTGACCCCCATCGAGTTCATCTCGACGTTCCTGGTGCGTCCGTTCTCGTTGACCGTGCGACTTTTCGCCAACATGTTGGCCGGTCACATTCTTCTCGTGACGTTCGCGCTTCTGTCCGAAGCGCTGTTCCAGGCCAAGGGCAACCCGGCGCTCATCCCCATGGGCGTGTTGCCGTTGTTCATGCTCATCTTCCTCACCGGCTTCGAGGTGTTGGTGGCCTTCCTGCAGGCCTACATCTTCACGATCCTCACCGCCGTGTACATCGGTGGCGCCGCGCACCCCGAACACTGATCTTGACCCGTATCCAGCAAGCAATTCTCTGACAACAACACACAACAGGAGACCAAAACAATGGAAGCACTATCAGCTCTGGTTGCTGAGCTCACCGGAGACGAGCAGAAGGCCGCGTCGGCCGCCAGCTCGGCCGGATTCGCCTATGGCCTCGCGGCCATCGGACCTGGCATCGGCATTGGTTACCTCGTCGGTAAGTCCGTCGAGGCCATGGCTCGCCAGCCTGAGGCAGCCGGCATGGTTCGTACCACCATGTTCCTCGGTATCGCCTTCACCGAAGCCCTGGCCCTCATCGGCTTCGTGGTCTTCATCCTCATCGGTCTCTGATCGTTCACAACTACCAACAAGGAGTAGACGTGGCAACTGCCGTCGTCACCGTCTCGGGTGAGGCACTCCGCGTCGAATTGGTTTCTTCGGAAAGCGAAGAAGGCACGTTCGACGCGAGCAAGTGCAAATTCGAACCCGAGACCGAAGAAGCAACCGAATGCGGCGAAGGGCCCGGTCCGATCATCCCCGAGATGAAGGAACTGGCCTGGGGCGCGGGTGCGTTCATCGTCTTTGCCCTCCTGATGCGGATCTTCCTGTTCCCGCGGGTGCGCAAGGGCATGGATGCCCGGTACAACTCCATTCGTGAGGG
Organism: Ilumatobacteraceae bacterium; assembly: GCA_049444115.1. Taxonomy (GTDB): domain Bacteria; phylum Actinomycetota; class Acidimicrobiia; order Acidimicrobiales; family Ilumatobacteraceae; genus Casp-actino8. Next base: position 2,021 of record JBMTPW010000333.1, read on the forward strand.
CCACGAGTCGGCCGATGCCGCTCGCGCGTCGGCACGTTCGGAGGTCGCTCAATACGACGCCGCGGTGTCGGCGGCCAAGGCCGAAGCAGCCAAGGTCATCGACGCGGCTCGCGCGACCCTGGAGTCCGAGCGTCAGGCGCAGATCACCGCGGCGAACGCCCGCATCTCGGCCAAGCGCGATGCCGCCTTGGCTGAAGCCGATGCCGCTCGCGCGTCGGCTCGCGGTCAGATCGAGGCGGCGGTTGCCGATGTGGTGACGAGTGCGGTGGAAGCCGCCACCGGAA
>JBMTPW010000334.1:0-2295 GCA_049444115.1 Ilumatobacteraceae bacterium
TCGAGTATGCGTGCCATGGACGCTCGTGATCGAGCCCGCGACTGAAGGGCGCCCATGACGCGATCGCGGTCCTCGATCACGTAGTCGAGCAACTCCCTGCCGAACTCCGAGGCGACGACAATCGTCTCGGGGTCTTGCTCGCTCAGGTTCACTCCCAGGACAAGTTCGTCACCCGGATCCTGTTGCGGGAAGAGAGCGTTGAAGGACAGTCCCAGTTCGCCCAGACCCGAGCCGAAGTAGGCGGTCAGCGGGTCCATGAGCGGCAGGTGGACCGTGATCACCTCGAATCGCTCTGTCTCGAAACGGCGGATCAGCCCTTGGAGAGCTTCCACGAAGTCCTGTCCGTACCCCGCGACTCGAATTTGTGAGTGCTTGGTCGCGGTCAGCAACTCGGTGACGAATTGCGACTTCGGTGGCAAATCGGCCGGTGGTCGACCTGCCTCGGAGTGGATCTGGCGAGGCAGGCCAACGACCTCGTAGATGCGCTCAAGGATGTCGCGGTAGCGAGCAGGCACGTGCACCGCTTGCTCGACCGGTGCCATGAGCGGCCGGTACAGAATCATGACTGCGCGGCGGAAGCCTTTGGGCCCATCGAACCCGATGAACTCCACGTCCGACGGTTGTCGACCGAGCACAAGCCCGGTCTCGTGCAACCCGACCCTGAGCGCACCGGCTTGACTGGCCGGATGCGCGGTAACTCCCTCGACGTAGATTCCGCGCATCCCCAGAGCGAGGATTTGCGGCATGAAGGCCTCATCGAGGCGGTTCACGATCCCGCGCTGCCGGAAGGCCGGGTCGACGGCAGCCGGGCCGCCCGACGCCGTCGGCGAATCCGGAGTGGGCCGCAGCAGCCCGGTATGGCCCACGATGCGCCCGGAAGGCAGGACAGCAACCATTCCTTCGTGGATGTGTGTCTCGATCTTGTGCCGGAAGACATCCGGCTCATAGAGCCAGGACATGCCGATCTTGGTGTAGCCGTACGTGCGGAAGTACAGACGCGCGACTTCAACGGCGTCATCGCTGCTGATTGGTCGGATGACGATGCTGTCGATATCCACCGATTCGTTGTCGTTGCCCTCGGCTTCGACCGCCGCGACGAATTCTGGATCATCGACAAGGTTGCCCGTGTTCACCGAGCGACCGACCCTTAGCTCACTGCCTCTTACGCCGTCACTGACGAACTCCATCGATTCGGCGTAGCCAAGTGCGAGCAGAGTCTCCAATCTCACGGGCAATTCACCATTGAGATACGTGGAAGGCGCTCCACGCTGCTTGAGAACGATGTTCACTCGACCGGGTTCGTATCCCACGGAGACATCCACGTCGATCGTGTCTGACCCGTCGAATGAGTCGGCGATCACTGTCGCCAGTGCCTCACTCAGGAGCGAGGCCAGCTGCGTGCATTCGATCGCCTCAAGGCCGAAACGTCCGGCAGTATCAGCAACCGCTCGGGCGGCAACGTCGAGAGTGGATACGTGAGACAAGGACATCGTCATCACCGTGTCACTCATGAGGGCGTTCCCGCATGAAGACGATCTGCGATGCCGCGCACCTGCTGCGACCATGGATGTTCAGGGTGGAGGAGTGAGAAGAGGCCACCTGACGCGTTGACGACCACCTCTTCGGAAAGCGGTAGGACGGCAATGGTCTCGGCCCCGTAGGCGTCGTCCAGCTGCTTGCGGAGGTCGGTCAGCCCCGAGGGCACCTTGTTCGCGACGAGGAACAGTGACGGCACCTCGAGTCGGCGAGCGACATCAACTGTCACGGCGGTCCCCTGATAGTCCTGGCGGTCCGGTCGCAGGATGAGCAGCAATACGTCGCTCAGGGTGATGGAAAGGAGGGTCTCCTCGTTGAGGCCGGGATGAGTGTCAATGAAAAGGAAGTCCAAATCCAGGTCCCGTGCGAGCTGGCGCATCCCGTCACTCAGGGACTCCACGTCGTACCCATCGCGCAGGATCCTTGCGATGTCCCCGGGTTTCATACTCGAGGGGACGAGATGAAGGGACCCGCCGGGTGACACCGCCGTCGACATCGACACGCGATCGGTGATGTCGTGAGCGACGTCCCGGATAGGACGAGTCCCCCACAGATAGTCATTGAGCGTGCGATCCAAGGTCTCGTCGAAGCCGAAGAGGACATGGATCCCAGGACTTTGAATATCGCAGTCGATGACACCGACCCGGTGGCCCAAAGCAGCCAGATTCGCGGCGACGTTAGACGTCGTGTTGCTCTTACCGGTCCCGCCTCTAAACGAGTGAACCGAGACCACAGTTGTCATGTGCGGAACGTACACCC
>JBMTPW010000335.1:0-2277 GCA_049444115.1 Ilumatobacteraceae bacterium
AACCCTCACTATCTCCTCGAGAATCTCTCGGTAGGTCTTTACCTTCCAAGCCGAGAACGCGAATTCGATTCCCGTCACCCGCTCGAATGCGAAAGCCCCGCCGTCAGGTGGGGCTTTCGTGTTCGACAGGTGTTGCGTCGGGAATCGGGAGGAGGCCACACCGCAGGTGTGCCGACGGTGCCCCCTTGCTACCGGTGAGTGACGAGTTGCGCTCAGGATCGCGCCCGTTCCGCAACCGGGCCGGGTTGCTCCCGCAGACCGGTACTGTCGCACCATGGAACTCAAGTACCAAGTGACAGGGTCCGGCCCGCTCGTCGTTCTCGTCCACGGCATCACCGAATCGCGAGAAACCTGGAAACCTCTCGTCGCTCCGATCGCCGGGATTGGTCGGACCGTACTTTCCCTCGACCTCCGCGGCCACGGTGAGTCAGCCCCAGGTGACGTCTACGACCCGATCACGATGGCGGCCGACGTGCACGAGACGCTCGTCGCCGCTGGGCTGAGCGGGACGGATCCCTCCCCACTGATGATCGGGCACTCCATGGGTGGCGTCGTCGTGAGCGCATACGCAGCGATGTTCCCCGTTCGTGGTGTCGTCAACGTCGACCAACCGCTGCGTCTTGCTGGTTTCAAAGAGGGCTTGTCCCAACTGGAGCCGATGCTGAAAGGAGACACAGAGTCGTTCACGGGAGCCATCGACATGTTGTTCCAGTCGATGATGGGCGAACTGACGGGTGCCGAGGCCGCGCGGGTGTCGGCGTTGCGGCGCCCCCGCCAGGCCGTGGTCCTCGGCATCTGGGGAACGGTGTTCGAGTCGAGTCCGCAGGAACTGGACGCCCAGGTGGAGGCACTCACCGGGAACGTCACTGCGCCGTATCACTCTTTGCACGGCATTGACCCGGGTGACGACTACACGAACTGGCTCGTGCAGGCCGTGCCAACTGCGTCGGTGGAGGTGTGGCCTGGTCTTGGCCACTACCCGCATCTCGTTCAACAGGAGCGATTCGTCGATCTCGTGGCGGGACTCGATCGCCAGGCTCACTAGTCGCCGCTGATCAGTCCTTCGGGGGAACGTAGGTGGAGAGAAAGTTGCCGAGGCGGCCGACCGCTTCGGTCAGGTCCTTCGCCCATGGCAGGGTGACGATGCGCAGGTGATCGGTGCGTGGCCAGTTGAATCCAGTGCCCTGCACCACGAGCACGTGTTCGGCGCGCAGGAAGTCGAGCACGAACCGCCGATCGTCCTTGATTTCGTAGACCTCGGGGTCGAGCCTCGGGAACACGTACAGCGCGCCCTTCGGCACCACGCACGACACGCCAGGGATCCGGTTCAGTGCCTCCAACGCCGCGTCGCGCTGGGCCAGCAACCTGCCGCCGGGCAGAACGAGGTCGCGGATGCTCTGGCGACCTCCGAGCGCGGTCTGGATGGCGTACTGAGCTGGATGGTTCGCGCACAGGCGCATGTTCGTGAGCATGTTGATGCCCTCGATGTAGGAGCTGGCATGCTTGCGCGGTCCGGTGACCACCATCCAGCCACTGCGGAAACCGGCAAGTCGGTACGCCTTGGACAGTCCATTGAAGGTGAACACCAGTGCATCGGGTGCCAGCTCGGCGAACGTGTGGTGCACCGCGTCGTCGTAGAGGATCTTGTCGTAGATCTCGTCGGCGAAGACGATGAGGTTGTGCTCCACTGCGATGTCCGCGATCGCGCGCAGCACCTCGCGGCTGTACACCGCACCGGTGGGGTTGTTCGGGTTGATGACGACAATCGCCTTGGTGTTCTTCGAGATCTTCGACCTCATGTCCTCGAGGTCGGGGTTCCAGTCCTTCTCCTCGTCGCACAAGTAGTGCACCGGACGGCCGCCGGCGAGGCTGGTGGAGGCCGTCCACAACGGGTAGTCGGGTGCGGGGATCAGCACCTCGTCGCCCTCGTCGAGGAGGGCGTTCAGGGCCAGCTGGATCAGCTCGCTCACGCCGTTGCCCAGCCAGACGTCGTCCGGGTCGGTGATGTGGATGCCGCGCTCCTGGTAGTGCTGCACCACTGCGGTGCGCGCGCTGCGGATGCCCTGGGAGTCGCTGTAGCCCTGGGCCTGGGGCAGGTGCCGGATGACATCCACCAGGATCTCCGGTGGCGCCTCGAACCCGAAGGGGTACGGGTTGCCGATGTTCAGCTTCATGATGCGGTGGCCCTGCTCTTCGAGGCGCTTCGCCTCCTCCAGCACCGGACCGCGAATGTCGTAGAGAACGTCGGCAAGTTTGTGCGACTGGTGAACCTCGCGC
>JBMTPW010000336.1:0-2276 GCA_049444115.1 Ilumatobacteraceae bacterium
AACGCGCGATACACAGTCGCTGCTGCTGACCGCCGGACAGACCCATGGCCGACGCCTTGAGACGGTCCTTCACCTCGTCCCATAGCGCCGCGCGCTTCAGCGACGACTCGACGATGTCGTCGAGTTCGCCCTTCTTCTTCACACCGTTGAGGCGAGGGCCGAAAGCCAGGTTGTCGTAAATGCTCTTCGGGAACGGGTTGGGCTTCTGGAAGACCATTCCCACACGTCGCCGGACCTCGACGGCATCGACGTCCTTGTCGTAGAGATCGATGCCGTGGTATTCGACCTTGCCCTCGACGCGAGCACCCACGATGAGGTCGTTCATGCGGTCGAAGCATCGCAACACTGTCGACTTGCCGCAGCCCGACGGGCCGATGAACGCGGTGATCTCCTGGCCGTTGATGTCGACATTCACGTCGCGAACGGCGCGGAACTCGCCGTAGTAGACGGCCAGATCACTGGTGCGAAAGACCGGCACCTGCTCGGTCTCGGGACCACTCGACATGCTCACTTCTCCATTCTGCCGTGTCGAGGTCAGTGATGAATCGTGCACCGACATCACCAGCTCCTCTCGAATCGATTTCGTAGCCAGATGGCCAGGCCGTTGATGAGGATCACGAGGATCAAGAGAATCAGCGATGCCGCTCCGGTCACGGCCTGGAAGTCGGCACCGGTCTGACGGGCGTACGAAAAGATGGCCACCGGCATCGACGTGAACCCGCCTTCAGTGATCTGGGTCCAGAGACTCTGATTGCCCGTACGAAGGAGACCCGTCACGGCACCGACGAGAAGAATGGGTGCGGCTTCTCCGGCCGCTCGTGACAACGCAAGCACCGTACCGGTGAGGATGCCCGGAGCCGCCGAGGGCAACACGTGCGAGCGGACCGTCTCCCATTGTGTGGCACCCACGCCGAGAGCTCCTTCACGAATCGAACGTGGAACCGCACGTAACGCCTCCGATGCGGTGATGATCACCACCGGCAACACCAGAACCGAAAGCGCAAGTCCACCCGAGATCACGGTTCGTCCTCCGGTGAGACCTCCGGCGAACTTCACGAAGATGGTGAGACCGAGGATTCCGTAGACGATCGACGGAACACCGGCGAGATTCCGGACGTTGATACGAATGAGCCCAGCGACCTTCGACTTACCGGCGTACTCCTCGAGATACACGGCGCAGGCGATGCCGAGTGGGAACGCCACGATGGCGACGATCACCGAGAGAATGAGCGTGCCGCGAATGGCCTGCCACACACCGGCATCGGTGGCACTCGACGCGTCGATACCCGAACTGAGGAATTCTCCGAGGCGTCCCGACAGAATCGGCCACGCACGATCGATGAGGTTCACGATCAGTGCGACGAGGATCAAGAGCGAGATCAGGAGAGTCGACAGCAACGTCCACTCGACCGCTCGACCTTTCACGTCGCGCTTCGACGACGTGAGTCGAACAGTGACGTCGCTGGCCGAGCGAGCACCGAATCGGTCGGGTGTGGTGAGCGACATCTCAGTACTCCTCTCGCACTCGGCGGACCAGTCGGTCACCCAAGAGGTTCAACAACAGCGTGAGGACGAAGAGCAGGAAGCCGATGAAGAAGAGGCTCTGGAAGGCCAGGCCGTCACCGGCCACTTGATCGCTGCCGAAACCGAGGGCGGCCATGGCGGCTGTCATCGTCTGGCCAGGTTTGAACGGATCGGTGGAGAAGAGGCCTCCGCCCACCGCGCCGGCGGCGATGGCCACGACCATGGTCTCACCGATGGCGCGGGAGATTCCGAGGATGAGGGCGGCCACCACACCCGAGATGGAGGCCGGAAGCACCACACGGAACACCGTCGGCACTCGTCGGGCGCCGAGTCCGTACGAGGCTTCGCGGAGAGCGAGCGGCACGGCTCGCAACGCGTCTTCGGTGACCGAGGCGATGATCGGGATGGTGAGGATGCCGACGGCAACTCCGGCCGCTGCAATGTTGAAGGCCTTGTTGGCCCCGCCCACGAGAGCGGTGATGATGTTGGGGTTGATGAACGAGATGGCGAAGTAGCCGAGCACCACGCTCGGAATACCGGCCAGGATCTCGATGATCGGTTTCAGAACCTTGCGCACTCCGGGTCGGGCGAACTCCGAGAGATAGATGGCCACGCCGAGGCCGAGGGGAACGGCAATGAGCATCGCGATTCCGGTGACCATGAGCGTTCCGACCACCAACGTCTTCACGTCGAACAGACCGCGTCGCGGGAACCAGCCGAGGGTCCAAAGATCGGCCTTGGGGACCTCGACG
>JBMTPW010000337.1:0-2276 GCA_049444115.1 Ilumatobacteraceae bacterium
CTGGAACCATCGGCACCGGGAAGCACCCCGTCCACCATCTCTCCCACCTGAGGACCGGGCGGCCGCATTCCGGCCGAGGCCTCGGAGAACGCCCGCGCATCGACTGGTGACATCGACTCCATCGGAGGGATCCCGAGCGTGGCCATCATCTCCAGCACCAGATCGACATCTGGTTGCACCTGACGAATGATGCCGTCATTGACCTGCTTCGACTGCGGTCCGGCTACTTCGAATCCCAGGAAATCGCGCTCGAGAATCTCGCTACAGGCCTTGCGGTAGCGGCCGACGCCGCCGATGTAGGGCAGGAGCACGCGCGGCTTGCCCGGGACATTGGCTCCCATGTACCACGAGTTGGCGTCTTGGAAGATGGTGATGTCGGCGCAGTCCCCGCAGTGCACGCGCCAGCCCTCTTCGGCTGTTGGGGTGGCCTCGATCGTCTCGAATCCCTTCTCGCGCATCTTCAGAAGGGTGTCGCGAATCCATTCGACGTGCTGTTCGATCGACACCATCATGTTCGACAGCACCGATGGGCTTCCCGGTCCGGTGATCATGAACAAGTTGGGGAAGCCCACGGTGGTGAGGCCGAGGTAGGTGAGCGGTCCGTTCTCCCACTTCTTCTTCAGTGTGAGCCCGTCTTTGCCGGTGATGTCCACCGAGACGATCGCCCCGGTCATGGCGTCGAACCCCGTTGCGTAGACGATCGCATCGAAGTCCATCGATTCCGAACCGAATTGGATACCGGTTTCGGTGATGGTATGAATCGGATCGCTATGGAGATCGACGAGTCGCACATTGGGTCGATTGAAAGTTTGGAAATAGTTGGTGTCCATGCACGGGCGCTTGGTGCCGTATGCGTGGCCGTACGGACTCAGTAGTTCGGCGACCTTGGGGTCTTTCACCACTGCGCGGATCTTGGAGCGCATGAACTCGCAGATGACCTCGTTCGCCTGCCGATTGATACCGGCATCGGTGAAGACCACACCCGTTGCCTGGAGTTCGCCCATCTTCCAGGCTTCTTCGAGCCTGGCGAAGGCTTCTTCCTTCGAGACTGCGAGAGCCGACACGGTAGGCATCGGCAGCGGAACACCGGTGTTCGACAGTCGCGCCTCGTTCTCGTATTCGGCACGGTTGGCACGCAGTCGATCGACGCGGTATTGCGGTGGCGGACCATTGAATGCTGGGATCGAGAAGTTGGGTGTGCGCTGGAAGACGACGAGCTGTGCGGCCTGCTCGGCGATCAGAGGAATCGACTGGATTCCCGACGATCCCGTACCGATGACGGCGACACGCTTCCCGGTGAAGTCGATTTCATGGTGTGGCCAGCGGCCGGTGACATAGACGTCGCCTCCGAAATTCTCCGTCCCGGGAATATCGGGTTCCTTGGGTACCGAGAGACAGCCGGTGGCCATGACGTAGAACCGACAGGTGATGGCTTCACCCTTGGAGGTTGTGATCGACCATTTCTTGCCGTCGTCGTCCCACACAGCCGCCTCGACCTTCGTGTCGAAGTCGATACCCGAGTACAGGTCGTGCTTGCTGGCGACGAATTGGGCGTACCGCAGAATCTCGGGCTGAGCAGCGTGCTTCTCCGACCAGGTCCACTGCTCATGGAGTTCGGGATCCCAGGTGAACTGGTAGTCGGTCGTGGAGATATCGCAACGAGCCCCTGGGTACCGGTTCCAGTACCAGGTTCCGCCGACGTCACTTCCCGATTCGAGGACACGCGACGAGAAGCCGTGCTTGCGTAGTTCGTGGAGGAGGTACATGCCGGAGAATCCGGCGCCCACGACCACGACATCGACATCTGTTTTCGACATCTTTCACCCCCGGGCCCGCCTCGATGAGGCACTGACCTACTCTCCCAGATCCTGATCGCCTCGTGCCAGTGAAGCCCCGCCCGACGGCGGGGCTTTCGTATTGGGGCGGGTGGCCGGAATCGTTCCTGCGTATTCAGCCTGGGAAGCCGATCTACCAGCGGTACACTTGTTCGGCGAAACGGCTCCATCCCGTTCGGTCGGCCCGATGGCTTGCGGGCGACAATGATGTGCGATTTCGGAAGGAGCAGGTCGAGCATGGTCTTCGTTGATCGAGGTCACGGCGGGCAATCCGTTCCCGGCATGCCCCAACACCCTGCACCCGGCCATGCAGATTGGCGAGCTCGGTTTCGTCGAACCGTCATCACCCGCCGGGACCTTCCGCTGACGAATGGGCACGGAGGCGAGACACCATGATCGAGGAGATCAAGCAGTCCGCGAAGCTGGAGAACGTTCTCTACG
>JBMTPW010000338.1:0-2261 GCA_049444115.1 Ilumatobacteraceae bacterium
GTCGGCCGTTGGCGAACGGGTCATCGTCTTCGACGGGGCCTTTGGCACCTTCGTCCAAGGGTTGGATCTCGGTCCCGACGATTTCGGTGGCGCCAGTCTCGAGGGCTGCAACGAAATGCTCTGCCTCACCCGGCCCGATGTCATCCGTCGGATGCATGCGGCGTTTCTGGACGTCGGTGTGGACGTGTTGGAGACCGCCAGTTTCGGCAGTTTCTCCACGGTGCTCACCGAATATCAAATACCCGAGAAGGCCTACGAGTTGAACCTGGCCGCAGCGCGTCTGGCCCGCGAGACCGCCAACGATTACGAAGCCGATGGCCGACCCCGTTACGTGGCTGGGTCCATCGGGCCCGGCACCAAGTTGCCGAGTCTCGGCCACATCCGCTTCGCCGAACTCCGCGACGCCTACGAGGAGCAGGCCCGTGGTCTGCTCGCCGGCGGTGCCGACCTGTTCTTGATCGAAACCTGTATGGACCTCCTGCAGATCAAGGCCGCCATGATCGCCTGCCGTCGGGCCATGACCGCTGAAGGTCGCCAGGTGCCCATCCAGGTGCAAGTCACCATGGAGACCACCGGGCGCATGTTGGTGGGCAGCGAGATCGGGGCCGCTCTCACCGCCATCGGCGCCATGCGTCCCGACGTGATCGGTTTGAACTGTGCCACCGGTCCGGCCGAGATGCAGGAGCATCTGCGCTATCTCAGCCGGCACGCCGCCATGCCCATCAGCGTTCTCCCCAACGCCGGATTGCCGAGCGTGGTCGATGGTCGAACCCATTACGACCTCACCCCCGCCGCGCTGGCCGAGTTCCATCGACATCACGTGAGCGACCTCGGAATCGGCATCGTCGGTGGGTGCTGTGGCACCACTCCCGAACATCTCCGCGCCGTCGTCGAAGCCGTACGCAACCTCGATGTGCCTGCCCGCGCACCGGTCATCGAGCCGAGCGTGTCGTCCATCTACTCCTCGGTACCGATCGTGCAGGACAACTCCTTCCTCATCATTGGTGAACGCACCAACACCAATGGTTCGAAGGCTTTTCGCGAGGCGATGATCGCCGCCGATTGGGATTCCTGCACCAAGATGGCCGCCGATCAGATCCGCGAGGGCGCCCACGTACTGGACGTCTGCGTGGACTACGTGGGTCGCGACGGCACCATGGACATGGACGAGATCGCCGGTCGCTTCGCGACTCAAGCCAGTGCTCCCTTGGTGCTCGATTCCACCGAACCAGAAGTGATGGAAGCCGGGCTGCAGCACATTGGCGGGCGACCCATTCTCAACTCGGCCAACTTGGAGGATGGCGAAGCCACCGGTAGTCGACTGGATCGGGTGTTCCGTTTGGCTCGCGAATACGGAGCGGCCGTGGTTTGTCTGCTCATCGATGAACGCGGTCAGGCCCGCGACGTGGAATGGAAACTGGAGATCGCCCACCGCCTGCACCGCCTGGCCGTGGATCGCTACGGACTGGCCGCCTCCGATCTCATCTTCGATGCCCTCACCTTTCCGCTCTCGACCGGTGACGACGATCTGCGGCGCGATGCGCTGCACACCATCGAGGCCATCCGCCGCATCAAAGCCGAGATTCCAGGGTGCTTCACCACCTTGGGGGTCTCGAATGTCAGTTTCGGCCTGAAGCCGGCTGCCCGCCATGCACTCAACAGTGTGTTCCTGCACGAGTGTGTCCAAGCCGGTTTGGATTCGGCCATCGTGCATGCCGGCAAGATCGTGCCTTTGGCCCGCATGCCCGACGAACACAAAGCGGTGTGCCTGGACCTCATCTACGACCGGCGCCGCGACGGCTACGACCCGCTCACCGCCCTCATGGCCATCTTCGAGGACGTCACCACCACGGCGACCGTGCGCGAGGACCGCAGTGGTTGGACCCTGGAGCAGATCCTGAAACAGCGCATCATCGACGGAGACCGCGAAGGTCTCACCGATGATCTCGAGCGGGCCATGGATCAGGGTTTGGCCCCGCTGTCCATCGTCAACGACGTCCTGCTCGACGGCATGAAGGTGGTCGGCGACCTCTTCGGCTCCGGCCAGATGCAGTTGCCCTTCGTTCTGCAATCCGCCGAGACCATGAAGACTGCGGTCGCCTACCTCGAACCCTTCATGGAAAAGACCGGCGGCAGCTCGTCCAAAGGTGTGCTGGTACTGGCCACCGTCAAAGGCGACGTCCATGACATCGGGAAGAACCTGGTGGACATCATCTGCACCAACAACGGCTACGAGGTGCACAACCTCGGCATCAAGATCC
>JBMTPW010000339.1:0-2259 GCA_049444115.1 Ilumatobacteraceae bacterium
TGTTCGAAGAAGTCGATGTAGGAGGGATGGTGCACCGGGTGGAAATCCGGTGGGGTTGGGTGCGTCATGATGATGACTCCACCTTCTCGCACCAGCGGCATGCCGCGGTACATGTTGAAGTAGTAGCCGAGTCCCATGCACATCACCAGGATCGGGTTCAGGATCGAATGGACGTTGTAGGGACTGATGTACGGAATGCCCATCGTCAAGACGTCCGTTTGACCTTTGACTTCGACGAGTTGCTGTTTGTACACGTTCTCGGTGGTGATCCGATGCACCGCCTCGACGTCGCCTGCTTGGACACTGGTCATTTGATGAGGGGCTTCGATCGAGTGGAAGATGTTTCGGGCCAAGCGGCTCGGCGTGCGCTTGAGCGCCGCGGTGGAAGCGATGTAGGTCATGCGGTCCCGCGGTGACCACTCCCATTCCCGTTTGGCCAAGAATTCGAAGGGCTGGGGAAACGTATCGGTATTGAGAGTGGTTTCGATCTGGAAGACCTTCACTCCGCTGTCGAGGAGGACTTTGCCCATGCGCCAATTGCTCTTGTGCAGTTCGCTGCGATGTTGGTCCATGAAACTCCGTGAGTGGATCATGGTCTCCGGATTGTGATGATGGCGCAACGACCGGTAGGAGGCGAGTCCGGTGGCCGTGCTCTTCCAGCCACCGTCCATGGCCACGAGGTTGATGTTCACGTACACCAGCAGGTCGCTCTCGGCCGCCCGCTTGTTGATCTCCACCTCTTCGCCATGCGGCGTCGCGCCGAGGTACGCGAGGTTCTCGGGGTCCTCGGCATCGTGTTGGTAGAGGGTTCCCCGGGGCGCGAAAGCGTCGTAGACGCGGTCGCCCACGGCATGGCGAAGTTCTGCCTCGGTCATGCGGCGATGGAGTGCCAGGGCCGAGATGATGTGCACATCGTCGACACCGGCCTCGGCCGCGAGATCGAGGACGGCTTCGATGATGCGCTGGCGGATGTCGGGCCGTTGCATCTTGGGAAGCGGAAGACTGACGTCGTCGAAGGCGATGGTCAACTTCATCCCGGGAAACAACTGCGCGGGCAGAGGATCCTGTTCGATGGGGTTGAGGAGGGCCCGACGAATGGCGCCATCCACGTCGTCGATGGCCGCCAAGGGTTCGGGCGCGTAGATCACGCGACTCCGGCCGGCGGGCAGTTTTTCGAGGGAGAAATTCTCGCCGCGCCAGAAGAGGATCGGTGGGGTGGAACGGTCGACGTCGAGGACGAAACCGGGACGGGGCATCAGCGTGTCTCCTTGGTGGTCGATCCGTGGCCACCATCGATGGAAGAGGATCGGAAGTCGAAGGCGATCTTCACCGCGCCGCGGCGACCGGCATTGGCTGCGTGAGCCAGAGCATCGCGGTAGTCGTCGAGGCGATAGGTGGCCGACAACAGTCGGTCGAGCCCGCTGGCGGCCACGGTTTCGATTGCCAGATCGAAACTGCGTCGTCGGCTGCCATCGGGCATGGTTTCTGTGCCGTAGGTGTAGGCACCGGAGATGATGGTCTCGCGGTGCCACAGCCCGGTGAGATCCACCGAGACCTGAGCCGGCATGCCGAGGAGCACGATGCGACCGCGTGGTCTCGTGAGACGGAGGCATTCGGCGATGCTCTCCGATGAGCCGACGGCATCGATCGTGGCGTGCGACCCTCCGGACAGGTAGTCGCCCACCACGTGGCAGCCGACCTCTCGTCGCACGGCCCGGGCCAGATCGTTCGCCGGCACCACGGTATGGGCTCCCAGTCGGCGAGCGAGATCTTGTTGATGCGGGTAGCGGGCGCCCACGATCACCCGTACTCCCGGCAGATGGCGCACGAGACCGGCGACGGCCACGAGGCCCATGGTTCCACCGCCGAGTACTGCCACGACCGGTGTCTCACCACGTTCACGGGCTGCTTGCACCTGGGGCCACGTCGCCAGCGCCGCATGGATACCTCCGGCGGCTGGCTCCACGAGGAGGGCCTGTTCATCCGAGACCGATTCGGGCACCTCGTGCAATTGGCTCTCGTGGGCGATCAGTTCGGTGGACCATCCGCCGCCCGTGGACTGGCAGAAGCCGGTTTGGATTCCCGGCTTCAGATGTCCGCAGACGAGATGGGCGTAATCGTCCCCATCTCCGGGTGCAGCGTCGTCGAAGGGAAGTGGCAGACCGCGTGCGGCGTGACCGAGCACGGGTTCGAGAACCACGCGCCGGCCATCCTCGGCGTCGGCCACGATCTCGGCCCCCCCCCGCCCCCCCCGGGGGG
>JBMTPW010000340.1:0-2253 GCA_049444115.1 Ilumatobacteraceae bacterium
ATCGGCGAACAAGACGTTGCTGCCCCGACCGACGACCACAATCGGGAGGCCGGTTTCCTGTTGCAAGAGAGCCAGGTGCTCCAGGTCGTCCTGGGAGCGGGCCTCGAGATGGAACGCCGCCCGACCCCCGACGCGATAGGTGGACAATTCGGCCAGGGGATGATCGACCGTGACGTCGTCCCCGAGGTGATTGCGGACGATGTCCGTCAACGCAGGGTCAGCCACGTTGCGGTCAGTCGATCCCATGGTCCTCTCGTCCGTTGTCGTCGCGCATGATCGTCAGGATCTCCGCAGGCAGCGTTTCGATGTCGCCACATCCCATCGAGATGCAGATGTCTCCCGGTTCCAGAATAGGAGCGACGAAAGCCGCCAGTGTGTCACGCCGGGGTGACCAACGGACATCGGCTCCGGGATGCGCATTGCGAACTGCCTCCACCACCATCTCACCGGTGACTCCGTCGATCCGAGCGGTGCCCGAGGCATAGATGTCGGTAACAACCACGATGTCGGCCATGTCAAACGAATCTGCATACGCCGGAGAGAGAACCGCCATGCGGTTGAATCGGTTGGGCTGGAAGACTGCCACGACCCTTCTCCAAGTACGAGCATCTCGCGCCGCCTGGAGGACCGCCTCGATTTCCCGAGGAAGATGGGCATAGTCGTCCACCAGAGTGATGCCCCGATGTTCACCCGCGATCTGGAACCGTCGTCCCACACCGGAGAATTCGGCGACGGCTCGGACCACGGCGGCCATCGGAACATCGAGCGCGCGCATCATGGCGACCACCGCAGTGATGTTGGCCACATTGTGGAGGCCCCGAAGTGATGTCGTGATCCGAAACGGCTCGTCGCCTCCGGGATGCACCGTGAAAGTGGTTCGGTGGTCGGTGACTTCCACATCGGAGAAACGGATCAGTGCCCCGGAGTCGGAGCCGTAGGTGATGATCGAAGCATCATCGGCCAGTCGCGCATCCTCCAGCACCTGACGACACCCGCTGTCGTCGATGCAGACGACCTTCGGACCGGTGATGCCCCGGAGGTACTGGCGGAAGGAATCGACGATGGCGGCGAAGTCGGTGAAATGATCCAGGTGATCCACATCGACATTGGTCAGGATCGTGCCCACGAGCGGCAGATGCAGGTGGGTGCCGTCGCTTTCGTCTGCTTCCACCACCGTCCAGGGTCCAGTTCCCCAACGAGCATTCGTGCCCTCGTCGATCAGGTCGCCTCCGACGATGAAGGCGGGATCGAGCTCGGCCCTCTCCAGACAACGCACCACGAGGGCCGTGGTCGTGGTCTTTCCGTGGGTGCCGGCGACTCCGATGGTGGGTCGAACCGCGCAGATCGATGCCAGCATCTGCGCACGGGTCAGAAACGTTCCCCTGATCCGTGCCGCGGCAACTTCGGGGTTGCTCTCGGGAATCGCTGGCGAAGCAGTGACTCCATCACAACCGACGATGGCGGCCTCGTCGTGTCCGAGACGAACGTCGACACCGCGCTCCCGCAATCGATCCAGCACCGTCGACTCGCGGATGTCGCTTCCTGAAACTCGGTGACCCATATCGACCAGTGCCAAGGCCACCGCGCTCATCCCCGGTCCGCCGACGCCGACGACGTGAAGCCGGCGTGATGTCCGAAGATCGATGCTCCGGCTCATCTTCGTCCTCCTGCGACCTGCTCCACCAGGGCTGCAATGGCCCCCTCCCGACTGCGAGTCCCGGCTGCATGTGCGACCCGTCCCAGAGCAGTCGACTTCGCCGGGTCACTGCGCAATTCCTGGAGCAGAGCTGGAAGACGTTGAGCACATTCATGTTCTGGGAGATGGATCGCACCACCTTGATCAGCCAGCCACCGAACATTGTGGGTCTGGTGATCCTCGGCCGCCCCCGCCCACGGCACCAAGATGGCCGGAGTGCCGGTCACGGCGATTTCGGCCACGGTTCCGGCACCGCCTCGCCCCACCACGACATCGGCGGCGGCGTACACGGCGGCCATGTCGTGTTCGTACTCGATGATCTGATACTGCAAGCCCACCGAGGACCCCGAGGTCTCGGTGAATGCGATTCCGGACTCCAGGAGCGAACGGCGATACGCGTCGTAGAACCTCTCCCCCCCCATGTGCCTGATACCCAATCCCGAGTCCGCGGCGTGATCGCGCACCAGGGATCGCACCACGTCGTTGAGCACTCCCGAACCCAACGAGCCTCCAACGACGGCCACGCAGAAACGGTTCTCATCGAGCCCGAGTCGCTT
>JBMTPW010000341.1:0-2244 GCA_049444115.1 Ilumatobacteraceae bacterium
CGGGGGGAGGATGGGGCCCGGTCATGGCGGTGACGCTACCCGTCCTGCGTCCGATCCGCCCCCTGCTCGTGAGGGGCTCCCTCGTGCGCTAGTGTCGCTGACGTGGAGCGACGGCGCCGCATTCTGATGACATCTGCCGCACTTGGCCTTGTGGCCGTGACGGCATCTGGTTGCACGGCCAATGAGGCCTTCTTCTTCGACCTGCCCGATCCGGCTACGGCTGAGGGGCCAATCATCCAGAACCTCTGGAATGGCACCTGGATCGCGGCCTGGGCCGTCGGCATCATCACGTGGGGCCTCATGCTGTGGGCGGCCATCGTCTACCGCCGCCGCAAGAACTCCAACGCCGTCCCCGAGCAGACGAAGTACAACCTGCCGCTCGAGCTCCTCTACACGCTCCTGCCGCTCGTCATGATCCTCGGACTGTTCGCCTTCACCGCGCGTGACCAGGCCGAGCTGCTGGCGATAGAGGACGATCAGAGCGAGACGATCAACGTCGTCGGATTCCGCTGGAGCTGGGCGTTCAACTACCTCGACGAGGACGTGTACGACGTCGGCACGCCGGGCCAACCGCCCACTCTGTGGGTGCCGGTGGACGAGAAGATCCAGTTCGAGCTCACTTCGCCGGACGTCATCCACTCCTTCTGGGTGATCGACTGGCTGTTCAAGATGGACGTCATCCCCGGCAAGGTCAACACCTTCCAGGTCACGCCCAACAAGGAGGGCACCTTCGTGGGGCGATGCGCCGAGTTGTGCGGCGTCGACCACGCCCGCATGCTCTTCAACGTGAACGTGGTCACGCGAGCCGAGTTCGAGCAGCACATGGAAGAGCTGCGTGACTTGGGCCAAACCGGCAAGTTGGAGAGCGAACGCGTCAATTACACCGGCGAGCGCCCGTCTGAGAGGACCAACGTATGACCATCCTCAACGATCCCGTCTCCGCTCCCACCGCGCCGCCGACCCCCAAGCAGGTACGCCGCGGCCACATGGGTCGCACGATCGTCAAGTGGGTCACGTCGACCGATCACAAGACGATCGGCTACCTCTACCTGATCACCGCGTTCTTCTGGTTCGTCCTCGCCGGGGCCATGGCGCTGGTCATTCGCGCTGAATTGGCGACGCCTGGCATGGAATTCGTGTCGCTGGAGCAGTACAACCAGCTCTTCACGATGCACGGCACGATCATGCTCTTCCTCTTCGCCACCCCGCTCTATGTCGGCTTCGGCAACGTGGTCATGCCGTTGCAGATCGGCGCCCCTGATGTCGCGTTCCCGCGCCTCAACATGCTCGGCTTCTGGCTGTTCTTCTTCGGCGGAGTCACCATCGGACTGAGTTTCTTCACCCCCGGTGGCGCTGCATCCTTCGGCTGGTTCGCTTACCACCCGCTCAGCAACGCGGTGAACTCCCCGACGGTCGGCGCTGATCTGTGGTTCCTCGGCCTCGCGATGGGCGGTCTCGGCACGATCCTCGGCGCGGTCAACTTCATCACGACGATGTTCTGCATGCGAGCCCCCGGCATGACGATGTTCCGCATGCCGATCTTCACGTGGACGATCTTCATCACCAGCGTCCTCGTGCTCGTCGCGTTCCCGATCCTCGCCGCCGCCCTTGTCATGGCCTTCATTGATCGGAAGTTCGGCTCGGTGGTCTTCGCAGCCGAGAATGGCGGAGCCATACTCTGGCAACACCTCTTCTGGTTCTTCGGCCATCCGGAGGTCTACATCATCGCCTTGCCGTTCTTCGGCATCGCGAGCGAGATCATCCCGGTCTTCTCGCGCAAGCCGATCTTCGGCTACAAGGGCCTGGTCTTCGCCACGATGGCGATCGGCGCCCTGTCCGTCGCGGTGTGGGCTCACCACATGTACGTCACCGGCTCGGTCTACCTGCCGTTCTTCGCCCTCATGACCATGCTCATTGCCGTGCCGACCGGTGTGAAGTTCTTCAACTGGATCGGCACCATGTGGCGAGGCTCGGTCAGTTTCGAGACGCCCATGCTCTACACCATGGGCTTCCTCGTGACCTTCCTCTTCGGAGGCCTGACGGGCATCATCCTCTCGGCACCGCCGCTGGACTTCCACGTGTCGGACAGTTACTTCGTCGTGGCCCACTTCCACTACGTGGTCTTCGGCACCGTCGTCTTCCTCATGTTCGCCGGGCTCTACTTCTGGTGGCCCAAGATGACGGGCCGCATGCTCAACGAGAAGCTCGGCCACGTGCAGTTCTGGATGGTCTTCATCGGCTTCC
>JBMTPW010000342.1:0-2221 GCA_049444115.1 Ilumatobacteraceae bacterium
TTTGAAGGCCACCGACGTGCCGAACTTCGCTACGGCGGATATGGGTCTGTTCCCGGTCTTCGTGATCTGGCAGCTCATCGAGCGCGGTCTCTCGTACTGGCTTGCCGTCCCGCTTGGAATCGTGTTCGGGGTCGTCCTTGGCCTCGTGATTGAACGACTGGTGATTCGGCCGATCCTGTCCGAGTCGCACTTCGCTTCGGTGCTGATGACGATCGGAGTCTCTGTTGTGCTCGGTTCGGCGCTGCAACTTATTTGGGGATCGGAGCCACGTCGGTTGGATGCGCCGATCAGCGGGAATTTCAAGATCGGCGATGTCTTCATCACCTACGACCAAGTGCTGATCATCGGACTCGGACTGGCGTTCATGTTCGGACTTCGGTACTTCTTCACGACGCCGTGGGGTATTCGCATGCAGGCGGTCGCCGAGGACCGGGTCACCCCGCGTTTGCTTGGGGTGAGGGTTGGCCGGGTGTTCTCGGTCTCCTGGGGACTCGCGGCGGCGATCTCGACGGTCGCCCTGCTGTTGCACACTCAGGCATCGGTGTTGACCGATGCCGCCGCGGGCCCACTGATCCTGAAGGCGTTCGTCGCGGCGACGATGGGTGGCTTCGGCTCGGTGACCGGCGCGTTCCTCGGGGGGCTCGCCCTCGGGGTCATCGAGAATCTCTCGGGCTTCTACATCAACACGGGTAGCCGAGCGGCGGTGGCGATGATCTTCGTCGTGGTCATTTTGATGGCTAAGCCCGACGGTCTCTTCTCGAAGGCTCGACCGAGGGAGGTGTGATGGCCCGCGAATCGCTCGGACTCCGGCGGACCGCCCTTTCGGTCGTTGTTCCGGTCCTCGCTCTACTTGCGGTGGTTCTCCCGGACCTCGTCAATCCGTATCGACTTTTCCTCGCGACGCTCATCGTGATCTTCGCGGTGGCTGGGACTGGCCTCGTGGTGATCATGGGTTGGACGGGGCAGATCGCACTCGCCCACGTGTCCTTTCTCGGGATCGGCGTGTACGTGACGAATTGGCTCTTTAGCGATGTCGGTGTTCCGTGGCCGATCGCGCTAGTACTCGCGGCGTTTCTGGCCTCGTTCATCGGGATCCTGATCGGGTTTCCCGCCGCACGACTTCGGGGCTTTTACCTCGCGATTGCCACCCTTGCCTTCGCCGAGTTGATCTCGCGCCTGTTCGTCGAGGTTGACGTCGTCACTGGAGGAATCGCCGGAAAATCGATTGAGACGGTCCGGTTGTTCGGCATGTCATCAGCCAGGAGCCATTGGTACATGGCGTTGATCGTCGCCGTGTTGGTGTTCGCTGGGGTGCATCGTCTGGGTGGAACCGCCTTCGGTCGCTGCCTTCGGACGGTCCGTGATGCCGAGGTAGCGACTGGTTCGCTCGGGATCTCGTCCACGAATTACAAGCTGTTCGCGTTCGCCCTGTCGGCCTTCATCGCGGCGATCGCAGGTGGCCTTTTCGGCCAACTCCTGAGCTACGCGAGCCCAGACAACTTCCATACGGCGCTGTTGATTCAGTTCCTCGTCGTGGTGTTCGTGGGAGGTGTCACCCGTCTGTCTGGCACCGTCGTCGGGGCGATCTTCGTCATCGTGTCGAGGGAGCTTCTTCAAGATGTCGGTGATTGGCAACGATGGGTGTTCGGCATTTCGCTGGTACTCGCAGTCCGCTTCCTGCCCGGCGGCCTGACCTCGATCGGTGGCCGACTGCGCTCGAGGCGTTCGAGTTCGGGTGAGGCGATCACTTCCTTCGGAGAGGGGGTGCCGGCATGACGAGTCCGCTAAGTGCCGAGAACATCTCTGTGTCGTTTGGTGGGAACCACGTGTTGTCCGGCTTGGACTTGCAGATCAACCGCCGGTTCACCGGCCTCATTGGTCCGAATGGCGCGGGCAAGACCACGCTGTTCAACGTCATCTCCGGCTACGTGACGCCGTCAGCGGGTTCGGTCGAGATCCTTGGCAGTGATGTGACCGGTCTGGGTCAGGTTGAGATTGCCCGGCTTGGGGTTGGTCGAACGTTCCAGACCCCGAAGCTCATTGGAGATCTCTCGGTTGTCGAGAACGTCATGATCGGTCTCGACGGGCGAACCTCGTTGCTCGCTCAACTCTCTGAGGGCCTTATCTCACGGTCGTCGGCTCGGGCGAAGCGGGCCAGAGCTATCGAGGTGCTCGAGAAGTTTGCGCTCGCCGGAGTGGCAGAAGAGGAGGCGGGTTCACT
>JBMTPW010000343.1:0-2181 GCA_049444115.1 Ilumatobacteraceae bacterium
CGTCATCGACATCTTGTGAGGGGGCATCGTGTCGCCTCGGCGGACGTTCACTCGCGTGTCGCACTCCGAGCAGTGAACCTCGCTGGCTTCGACGGTCTGGCCGGTTCGCGGGCAGTCCGGCTCGTTCAGCTTCGGGCCAGCCCAATGCTTGACGTAAGTACCATTCCGGGTCTGCTTGACGTGGGTGCCGCAGCGGTAGCAGTTTGGAGTGAAGTTGGAGCGGTCGAACTTCACCTTTTCCAAACCGGCAGGGCACTGCACCTTCCCGGCGTTGGAGTTGGACTTGGACTTGCCACCAGCGCACGGGAGGACTCGGAAGTCGTCCTCAGTCCACCCCTGATCGGCAAGATAGCTAAGGAGTTCAGCAATCGCCTCTTCGGCGGATTCGGCTTGCACGGTATCCAACTGCGTGCTGACCCGATACTTTGGATTGGACAGGTCTTTGCACCCGGCGCTGTGAACTTCCCAGTTCTTCTCAGAGGTAGCAAGACCGGAGACTATGACATACGACTTGGAGGCAGCCGTCTTCGACCCGGCGGCCTGACGCTGCATTCCACCCTGCTTCCACTCGGCCATCGCACGCTTCAGTTCCCGGCGGATGTGCGCCTTGGCCTCCGACTTCGAGCCGATGAAGTCCCCGATGATCTGCGCCGAATAGTACGAACCACGCGCATCTTTGGTGTAGTGCGGCCCGTACACGACGCGCACCATCCACGACTTGGTGCGGTACTCGTTGGCCTCCACCATCACATTGACTGGTAGGTCGTTGATTTCGTTGGCCTCGGGGATGTCCACCTCGGCCCGGAGCGTGATGAAGCCAGTGTTGTAGTTGCGGCTCTCGCTGTCGTTGATCTGCATGGCGGCTTTCTTGCGAGATGCAGTGACCATCAGTCGCTCCTGTGAAATAGAAGGGGATTCATCGACCGAGGCTTTAGCTCGAATCTCTCCGTTGAGTACATCAATCCAGCGTCCGTCCCACCAAACTTCTACACGTTGAATGCGAATTACTTCTTTCTTGCCGAGGTACACCTCTTGCTCATGCGCGTAGTCCTCCAGCGGACCATTCGCCATCATGTCGCTCGGACGGTAGTTCTTCGGCTGATCTGACCGGACTACTTTGGCGGTGATGTGGACGGGAAGCCAACTCCCTTTCCAGTCAGAAGGGTCGAACTCATAATCATTGGTTACAAGCTGAATCGGAACGACCCCGCCCTTGGCATATCCCCGGCTGATTTTGTCATTGACCGTCCACGATCGACCGACTCCATCCCACTTCATCAGGTAGTCAATGATCTGCTTTCCGACGTTGAAGTTGCCATTGGACAGCGCCGTGGTCACGACCTCAATGATCTTTGGATCATCGACCTTGAGTCCGCGAGTGAACGACGGTGCTGATGCGAAAGGATCACACATCGCTCCGGCGGTCCACTCATCTTCGACAACGCCATTGCGAAAACTCAGCCGGAAACCGGGTGTTACTTCGTAGCTCTTGTAAATGTTTTCGAGGCCGGGGTATTGCTTGCGGATACGGTTTTCGTCCCAGTCTCGAACTCCGAACCCCCGACCGCACGACTGGCAACGAACATCGAAAGAAGCCGCCCCTCCCGATGACATCCCACTCCACTGGCCGAGGTTGTGCCCCCGAGCTTCGATCACTTCGGTGGCCTCTCGCAACGCCTCGGTCACCTCTGGTGAGACGGATTTGCGCGGCGGCTTGAAGGCGGCTGTCTTGCCCATCCCGAGCGAACGCACCCCGGAGTCATCGACACCGAGGAAATGCGCCGTCGGGTCGGCCGGAGGTTCGACCAGGACCGAGTTTTCGAAGAACGACAGCCCGTGGCACACCTCATGGACCAGCACGTCCTCGGTGCCCGACCCGGAGGCGGTCCTGCGGCGGATGCGCTTGCCTTTCAGCCTCGGGATGTGCTTGCAGTATTCCGACGGGGTGCTGGCCTTGTTGCCACACACCGAGCAGACCGAGTAGCGCACGTCGCAGCCCATCGACGTACGTTCGATGTCCCCGGCCAGGATCGCAGCAGCCAGCTTGGGGAAGTTGATCGCGTCGATTTCCATCAACACTTCGACCCAGGTGTCCGGCGTGCCGTCGGGAGCGGTGTCCTCATGGAGGGCTGCGTCGATGATGACGCCTCGGGCACGACGGTGGTCGTCGTTGTGGTCGTC
>JBMTPW010000344.1:0-2175 GCA_049444115.1 Ilumatobacteraceae bacterium
CGAGCCCGTATCTTCGTCCACGTCTCGTCCAATAGCCCTTTTGGCACCAATCCCGACCCGGAGGACCGTTTTCGGGAACAGGAGCCCTACAACCCATACCTGGCCTACGGACGCTCGAAGATGGAAGCCGAATTCGCAATCCTCGACGCAGTCGAGACCGGACTGAACGCCGTGATCGTTCGGCCTCCCTGGTTCTACGGGCCCTTTCAGCCGGAACGCCAAACGACCTTCTTCTCCCTGGTGCGTCGTGGACGGTTCCCCATCTTCGGAGCAGGAGATCAGAATCGTTCGATGGTGTACGTCGACAATCTTGTCGACGGTATCGAGCGAGCCCGATCCTGGAGGGGAGATCCGGGACGAGCCTGGTGGATCGCCGATGAAAGGCCCTATTCGGTGCGCGAGATCGTCGACACCGTGGGACGGGCTCTGCGGGACGAAGGTTTCTTCGTGACCCCGCCGGCGGTCCGACTTCCAACATTCGTGGGCGCGATGGCCGAGACCGCCGATCGCTTGGTGCAGAGCACCGGTGGCTACGTGCAGGCCCTCCACGTTCTTGGCGAGATGAACAAGACCATCGCCTGCGACATCGCCGCGGCTCGTCGAGATCTCGGGTACCAACCGCAGGTTTCCCTCTACGACGGAATGCGGAATTCCATCCGTTGGTGCCTCGGCCGAGGTATCCGATTGTGACGGTCAGTCTGGTCGCCGGTGGAAGCGGGTACTTCGGTTCTCTGTTGGTGGATCGACTCGTTGCCGAAGGTCACGATGTCCGGATCTTCGATCTTCTCGAATCCTCCGAACGGCGCTCGGACACCACGTTCTTCCGTGGGGACATTCGCCTCCCTCATCAGGTGCGACCCGCCCTCGAAGGGGTCGATCAGGTCTTCAACAACGTGGCGCAGGTTCCACTCGCTCGTGATCGAGATCTGCTGCACTCGGTGAATGTGGAGGGCACCAGAACACTTCTGGACGCGGCAAGAGATGCGGGAGTAGCAAAGATCGTGCATACGTCGTCGAGCGCGGTCTTCGGAATTCCGTTGGAGAATCCCGTTCGACCGACGACTCGCCCCCACCCCGTGGAGGGCTACGGACGAGCGAAATTGGCAGCCGAGGCGATCTGTGGGGAGGCGGTCGGGAATGGCCTGGACATCACCATCGTGCGGCCCCGAACCATTCTCGGTCACGGCCGCCTGGGGATCTTCGGGATCCTCTTCGACTGGATCGCCGATGGTGCCGATCCCTTCGTTCTCGGTCGCGGTGACAACCTGTATCAGTTCGTCCACGCCGAAGATCTGGCCGAGGCCTGCCTGCTGGCATCCCGGATTCCCGGACCGGACATCTTCAACGTGGGAACGGACCGCTTTGGGACCATGCGTGAAGCCCTCGAAGAACTGTGCCGCCATGCCGAAACGGGGGCCCGGGTTCGAAGTCTGCCCGCTCGCCCCGCCACGGGAGTCATGAGAGCAACCGCTGCCCTACGCCTCACTCCCTTCGCTCCCTACCACTGGACCATGTTCGGTCGCTCCATGTGGTTCGCTTTGGAGCACGTCTCGTCACGATTGGGCTGGGAGCCGAGTTGGTCGAACGACGAGATGCTCGCCGACAGCTATGACTGGTTTCTTGCTCATCGCGCCAGTACCTCTGACGCAATGGCATCCCGTCATCGCCGTTCGGCTCGACAAGGGGCCCTGTCCATCGCCAAGGTTCTGACGCGTCTTCTTCCTGGTTGATCACCGATCAACTTCTGGCCACGACCTGCTGATGAAGTGGAGACAAGACCTGCCGAGCCAGGCGATCCCATGAAAGGGATCGGGCCCAGTCCTGCGCAGCTCGCCCCATGGAGTCGCGTTGCCGGTCATCCAACAGGATCTCGGCCAGCGCATCGCCGAGACCGCTCACCGGGACGAGACGTCCGGTCCGACCGTTCAGAACCGAACTTCGATGGCCCGGTACATCCGAGACCACCGCCGCAGTGGCGCAGCCAGCGGCCTCGGTGAGCGTGAGCCCCCATCCCTCGGTCAGCGAGGCCGAGGTGATCAACCACGACTGCCGGTACAAATGGATCAGCTCGTCCTGTGTCACGCGCCCGGCCAGATTGATCCAGTCCCCGGCGCGGTGTCGGTCGATGGCAGCCTCCAGGCGTCGTCTCTCCGGCCCCTCTCCGACGATGGTCAG
>JBMTPW010000345.1:0-2174 GCA_049444115.1 Ilumatobacteraceae bacterium
GAGATCGACCACGGCCACGCAAGCCCCCTCGTCGGCGAAGAGATGAGCGGTGGCCCGTCCCATTCCGCTGGCCGCACCGGTCACAACGGCCACGCGTCCGGTGATCGAGCGTTCCAGACGAGTGAGTCGCTTCATGTGGACGATCCGCGCGACCAAGTGGCCCGACCGCCGAGACCATAGGAGCGCAGGACGGTGGCGCGCTGCGGACGAATGCGCAAGAACACGTGATTGTCGCTTTCCGGACCACCTGGTTCGAAGGCGGCCAAGTCGTATCCCATCTTGTCCCAGAGATGACGACGCTGATCCACGGTGTCGAGAATCTCGGCGTCCCCCCAGACGATGCAGCTGTCCCAATCGGTGGAAGCACCGACACTGAAGTGCACTGTGGCCCGGGGATTGGACCGCACGTTGCGCACCTTCACCCCCGAGGACAAGACGAAGGCGTGGACGTCTCCGTCGAACCATGACACTGCCACCGGGGCCAGATGTGGCTCACCGGTGGGGCCGACGGTGGCGATGTAGGCGATCGGTCCGTACCGCAGACTCTCGGTGCGGACGTCGTCGAGACTCAGTTCGGTTTTCATGGTCGCACCTCGTAGAAAGCGTTGAGCGAGTGTTCGATGTCCAGGCGGCGGAACCTGGTGAATCCTGCGTCCTCGGCCATCTGGCGGGCCTTGGATTCGGGTAATCCGAGAGTACCCAGACCAGCCCCGCCGGGGAGCGACATCGCCGAGGACTTGCAGCTCATGACGCTGATGCCGTACATCAACGACGCCATCGGATTCTTGGCCATGTTCTCGGCGAAGGTGTCGAGGGCCTTGATGTCCACCAACAACCAGGTGCCGTCAGGTTTGAGCGACTTGCGGATGGCCTGCATCACTTCGGCGGGGTGAGTCATGTCGTGAATGCAGTCGAAGGCCGTGACCAAGTCCAGCGAATGGTCGTCCGGAAGCGGATGCCGACGGGGATCGACGAAGGACACATTCGTCGCGCCTTCATCGTGCTTCTTGGTTTCGGCGCGTTCCAATGCATAACGGGAGATGTCGTATCCAGTGACAGTGCTCTTCGGAAAAGCCTTGGCGATGCGAATGGCCGCTCCCCCGGCACCGCATCCGATATCGGCCACGCGAGCACCGTTCGCCAAACGATTCTCCATCCCCTCGAGTGCCGGGAGGACCACCGGGAGCAGATAACTGCGGCTCCACGGTTCGAAACTGCGTTCGATTCCCACTGCCCCTTGTGGACCGTGGCTGTCGTAATCGCGTCCGAGACCGGTGCGGAAGGACTCCGGCAAATTGCGCAAGGAGTCCATGGTCTGGGGCAGACGATGGAACATGCCCATACCGAAGGCCGGATGACTCTCCTCGGCCAGCACCACTTTGGCTTCGGCGCTCAGCGAGTACGTTTCATCACCGTTGTCACCGAAGGACACCCGGATCAACTGGGCGGCAGCCTGATTGTGCAACCACTCCTGCACCCAACGCGCGTGAAGCCCGGTGGCTGCCGCCAACCCGACGCAACCCAATGGCTCCTTCGCATCGGCAAGTGCGCGATACAGACCGAGGTGATCACCGAGGTGGATCATTCCGGCGGTCACCGCACCCTCCAGTTTGGTGAACACCAAGAACTGGTACATCTTCAGAAGATTCGGATCCAGGTCGGCTCCCGACATGTCAATACGTCCTTTCCCCGAACGCGAGATGCTCCACATCGCTGAGCTTGGTCAGTCCGAACGTATGACCGTCACCCATCTCGAACGAAACGAGACGACTGATCGAAGCGTGACCGAGCACGAAACGATCCCACTCCCAAGGAGTCGGAGGCAAGCCGAGGATGTGCCCGATGAAGACGCTGTTCGTTCCGGCATGGGCCACCAGCAGGATCTTGCGATCGGGGTCCTGGATGTGCCAGAGCGGAAGTTGCTGTCCCGAGGACTCGATTCCCCGCTCCGACAGGAATCGCTCCGCCCCACCATGAATACGTCGGACGAAGTCCCGGACGGGCTCTCCTTCGGCCAAGCCCTCCCAGCGGGCTTCGGCGGGCCGTGATTTCTCTTCGCGATACGCAGCCTCGGCCTTCTCCCGCGGTGTGCCGTGCCACAGCGGATTCCTGATCTCCTCCAACCAGTCCTGCGTCACACTGGGTCCGGGTTCCAAGCCGCGATCCCGGAGCAG
>JBMTPW010000346.1:0-2155 GCA_049444115.1 Ilumatobacteraceae bacterium
TCCTCGGTATCGCCTTCACCGAAGCCCTGGCCCTCATCGGCTTCGTGGTCTTCATTCTCATCGGCCTCTGAGCCGTAACTCGTCATCGATCCATCGACCCACAAGGAGTTGACGTGCTGGTAGCCGTCGTTATCCGATCGGAGGGCGCCGTACGGGTCGAGTTGGTCCGAGCCGGAGGTTCCGGCGAAGAAAAACTCGTCTCGCCATCGGACTGCATCTTCGAACCGGAATCCGAGGAACTGAAGAACGCGGAGAAGATTCCCCAGTCCGAATGCGGACCGGGACCGAGTCCGATCCTGCCGGAGATGAAAGAACTCGTCTGGAGTGGCAGCGCATTCGTGGTGTTCGCGTTGCTCATGCGCTTCTTCTTGTATCCGCGACTTCGCAGGGGAATGGACGCGCGCTACGAATCCATTCGCTCTGGTCACGAGAAGGCCGACGCGGCTCGCACGGCGGCTCGCTCCGAGGTCGCGCAATACGAGTCGGCTCTGGCGGCGGCAAAGGCCGACGCGGCCAAGGTGCTCGAAGCGGCCCGAGAGACCTTGGAACAGGAGCGTCAGTCGCAGATGGCGGCAGCCAACGCGCGCATCGCCTCCCAGCGTGAGGCCGCTGTGAACCAGGCCGATGCCGCTCGTGCTGCTGCTCGGTCGCAGATCGAATCGGCGGTGGCCGACGTCGTGTCCAGTGCCGTCGAGGCAGCCGCCGGAAGGAAGCCCGATGCCACCCAGGTGTCCCGAGCAGTCGCCGACGCCATGAGTGCAGGAGTTCGCTGATGTCGCTACAGACCTTGCTGGCCGTGGATCCGGCCGAATCCCCGCATTGGCTCTTCCCGGAACTGCCCGAGATCATCTACGGCGGTATCGCCTCGGTGCTGGTCATCGGTGCTCTGGCGAAGTTCGCCCTGCCGATGTTCAAGAAGTCGCTGGCTGCTCGTACCGAGCGGATCCAAAAGGAACTCGACGCCTCATCTGCCGACCTCGCCTCTGCCGAACAAGACGCAGCGTCGATTCGGCGGGCTCTTGGCGACATCGACGCCGAGCGGACCCGTTTGATCAGCGAAGCCCAGGCCCAGGCCGAGGCCATGCTGAGGGACGGTCGCGCTCGACTCTCCGCCGAGATCGCCGATCTGGAAGCGCGAGCCGTCGCCGACGTGGCGATGGCCGCCGCTCGTGGTTCCGATGAATTGCGAGCCGAGATGGCCCGTGTCTCGGCCGCTGCGGTCGATGTCGTCGTGCCCACGGTGCTCGACGAATCGACCCAACAGGCTCTGATCGAGAACTTCATCGCGAAAGTGGGTGCAGGACGATGAGTGACAATCGCATCGATGGGTACGCCCGGGCTCTCTTCGAGATCGCCAGGGCCGAGGGAACTCTGGACGAGGTCGAAGACGAGTTGTTCCGCTTGGCGCGGACCCTGGAAAGCAGTGACGCACTGCGCAACGCCCTGACCGACGAAAAGATTCCGGTGGCCCGACGCGAAGGCATCGTCGAGGACCTGCTCGGTAGCAAAGTCACCTCCACCACCGTGCAGTTGGTCTCCATGGTGGTGGCCGGCGGCCGTGGTCGGGATCTTCCCGCCATCATCGATCGCCTGGTGCAGAGAGCGTCCTCGGCCAAGCAGCTCGAAGTGGCCGAAGTGCGCGTTGCCGTTCCCCTGACTGCCGATCAGCAGTCCCGCTTGTCGGCTGCCCTGGCCAACGCCACGGGTCGACAGGTGAACCTCAAGGTCGTCGTCGATCCCTCCGTACTCGGAGGCATCGTGGCCACGGTAGGTGACACCGTGATCGATGGAAGTATCCGTACCCGAGTCGAGAATGTGAAGAGCCGGCTCTAGTAGCTGGTGGAAACGAAGAGAGAAACCCATGGCTGAGTTGACATTGTCCGCATCTGAGATTGCCGCAGCGATCAAAAAAAATCTCGAGGGTTATAGTCCGTCCCTCGAGGCTCGCACTGTTGGCCGAGTTACGTCGGTGGGCGACGGAATCGCCAATATTTCTGGTTTGCCCGATTGCTCGGTGAACGAGTTGCTCGAATTTGAGGACGGGACCAAGGGCTTGGCCCTCAACCTAGAAGAGACTTCCATCGGCGTGGTAGTTCTTGGAGAATCTGATCGAATTGAAGAAGGTCAAACCGTCAAGGCCACCGGTGAAATTCTC
>JBMTPW010000347.1:0-2134 GCA_049444115.1 Ilumatobacteraceae bacterium
CCGTCGAGTGGGAGGCCGGTGAAGAACTTCGCCGCCATGCAGCCGCCTTGACACGAGTCGTAGCTCCCGCAGGACGCGCACGCACCGGCGGACTGGGGTTCGCGCAAGGATCGGAAGAGGTCGCTCTCTTTCCAGACCGCCGAGAAGCCACCTTCGTCGCGCACGTTGCCGGCCCGGAACTCGTCGTGGATGACGAACGGGCAGGCGTAGACGTCGCCGATGGGATCGATGAGGCAGACCACGCGCCCGGCACCGCACATGTTGAGGCCGGGCAGGGACTCTCCGAGAGCGTTCAAATGGAAGAACGAATCACCGGTGAGGACCGATTCCCCATGGGCCAACAACCATTCGTAGATCTGGCGTTGCTGAGCGTTGGTGGGGTGCAATTGGTGCCAGGTGTCCGCCCCGCGACCCGATGGCCGCAACCGGGTGAGCCGCAACTGTGCTCCATAGGAATCGGCGAGCGCTTTGAACCCGTCGAGTTGCGGAATGTTGTGGCGCGTGGCCACCACCGAAATCTTGAAGGGACCGAAACCAGCAGCGGCCAGGTTGTCCATGGCCCGGCGCGCCAGAACGTAGGAACCGTCGCCGCGCACGGCGTCGTTGGTGACGGCGTCGATTCCGTCCAGGCTGATCTGGATGTCGAGGTAGTCCATGGCCGCCAGTTGCCGAGCCTTGTCGGGCGTGATGAACGCGCCATTGGTGGAGAACTTCACGCCGATTCCGATGTCCACGGAATAGCCGACGAGTTCGAAGAAGTCGCGCCGCACCATCGGCTCGCCACCGCCGATGTTGATGTAGAAGACCTGCAGGTCGCGTAGTTCGTCGAGGACGCGCTTGGCCTCGGTCGTGGTGAGTTCGCGGTCGTCCCTTTGTCCGCTCGACGACAAGCAATGGACGCACTGCAGATTGCAGGCGTAGGTCAACTCCCAGGTCAGACAGATCGGAGCATCGAGCCCCGTCTTCATCTGCTCAACGAGTGTCGGTGCGTTCACGAAGGATTTCCGAGGTTCGAAGGGAATCGAGAGCGGAGACGAACGTCGGCCAACGGTCGGTGCTGATTCCGCAGGCGGTCAAAGTCGCGCGGACATCGGGATGGGCATCGAGGGACTCGACCACCGTGACGACGTCGGGGTGCTTCAGGAAGATCAATCGACGATTGCCGTAGTGGTATGCGAGTGCTCCGAAGGGTTCGGGACGAACGGCGACCCGAGGATCGAGTTCCAGAGCCGATTCGAGGGCGACGGTCATCGGAATCGTCGGTGAGGCGATCGTTCAGTAGACGCCGCACATGCCGTCGATGGAGATCTCCTCGACGAGCAGTTCGGCCTCGAGCAGCGACTGGCCCGATTGGTCGGCCGCTGCCGAAGTACCGCCGGCGGCGGAGGTGGGGGCATCACCGCTCGGGGCGGCGTCCATTTCGGGTGCGCTGGTGACTGCGGCGGTGTCCATGGGAGGAAGCGTACAAGACCTCTGGCCGGTCTCGGCTACGGTGCGAGTTGACCGCACGACGAGGGCCCCGACGACGCAATGCCGATCGAGGAGCCCGGGCAAAGGGGGAGCGATGAAGACCAAGGCCGCCATTTTGTGGGAGACACATGCACCGTGGAGCGTGGAAGAGATCGAACTCGATCCGCCCAAGGCCGGCGAGGTTCTGGTGGAGATGAAGGCATCGGGGATGTGCCACAGCGACGAGCACTTGGTGACCGGAGATCTGCCCTTCGTCCTGCCGATCATCGGTGGACACGAGGGTGCCGGCATCGTGAAAGAAGTGGGCGAGGGTGTGAGTTGGCTCGCTCCGGGCGACCATGTCGTATTCGGGTTCATTCCGTCGTGTGGTCGGTGTCCCAGTTGTTCGACCGGACACCAGAATCTTTGTGATCTCGGTGCCCTCATGGGTGGTGGCCGTCAGATCACCGATGGTGGAGCACGGCATCACGCCAAGGGACAGGATCTTGGACTCATGTGCCTGCTCGGCACCTTCGCCCATCACACCGTGGTGAACGAGGCCAGTTGCATCAAGATCGACAACGACCTGCCGCTCGACAAGATGTGTCTGCTCGGATGCGGTGTGGTCACCGGATGGGGTTCGGCGGTCTACGCCGCCCAGACCAAACCGGGCGACACCGTGGTG
>JBMTPW010000348.1:0-2131 GCA_049444115.1 Ilumatobacteraceae bacterium
CGGTCAGCCACGGGCCGAGAAGATTCATCTGGGTGGCGATTTCGCGCATCGCGCGGCTGAACGCCACGGTCGGCTCGGACGGTGATCCGAAGTGCTGCCAGAGGATCTCCAGATTTCCGGGCTCTCGTCGGAATTGATCGACGATCGGCGGCAGCCAGATCACCAGTGACACCAAGGATGCAATCGAGATCGTGCGCCATCCCGTGCGCCAGCGTCGATTCGAGTCGGTGGAGACGACGACGATGCCGACAGCTCCGATCAAACCGGCTGCGACGACCAGGGCGTAGCCAGCATGGCATTGGATGCAATGACTTCCGACCAGGAGGGCCGCAGCCAGTACCAGCGAGCGCCGTCGTTCCCAGGCAATCGACGTCGGATCGACGACTTCTGCGAGCAACAGCACGAAGACTCCGAAGGGCAGGATGGCCAGCCAGGGATTCCAGGGTTCGATGAGAAAGTCCGGGCCGGAGGATCGCACGATGAGCAGAACGGCCACCGCACTCCCCCAGGCCAGTGCTGCGCCGCCGCGCCGTGACGACAACCAGATGATGCCGGCAATCGCCACCAGATGGACACTCACGACCGCCGTCATGAGAGCGGCACTCGTTCGTCCGCCGAGCAGGTATACCGGCAACATCGCCACCCACAAGCTGGGACCCGGATGCGACCCTTGGACACCGGTGTCGGACACGATGCGACCCGCCGCTCCCACGAGCGGTGGATGCGAGAAGAAGCCGCGCATGTGGAGTTCTGCCTGGGCCATGTCGCCGCCCGGAAACCAGGTGTCTCCGCTCGACAGGATCACCAAGGCCACCAGAGCCGGAACGATGGTCGCCACGGTGAGCCACGAAACGAGCCGTCGATCAGAGGACCACAGGACTTCTCCGATGACGGTGTGATTGAGGCTTCGTCCACGGCGGAGCACCGCCCGACCATACCCAAAAGACGATGTACGGGGCGCAGTCGCCTCAGCGCATCCGAAGTAGCGTGTCGGGCCATGGGTGCAGCGAGGACTTTGAGCACCGTGGCTCAGCCCAGCATCGATCTCGTGCTCCGCCACGACCTGCCCGCGCTGCCGGTGGCCCACCGGAAGACCGTGGTCGCGTTCACCCTGAGGCGTCTCGACGCCCTCCCCCAGCCGCTTTTCTGGGGGGTCGGCATCGTGGCCGTGTTCCTGCGATTCCTGTCGATCGTGGCTGGCCCCTCGTCCCTGCTCTGGATCGGCTCGAAACCAATTCCGGTGTTCTCGGAATTCTTTCGCCTGGTTCGGTCCCTTTCGTACTCGTTCATCTGGGAGAATTGGCCGGACACGGCTCCCGATGGCACCCTTCGATCAGCGTCCGACGTGCTGTGACCATCGAAACCTGGACCCCTGCACGTGGTCGCCCGGTCGAGTGCGATGTGCTGATCATCGGTTCGGGAGCCGGAGGCGCCACGACCGCAGCGGCTCTGGCCGAGGCTGGTTTCGACGTTGTGGTGGCCGAAGAAGGTCCATGGGTGGAGCAAGGTTCCATCACGCCGTTCTCCCTCGAACAGATGGAACGGCAATACCGAGGCGGCGGGGTCACGGTGGCCCTCGGTCGTCCGAGCATCGCCTACACCGAGGGTCGTTGCGCCGGTGGTGGCACCGAGGTCAACTCCGGTCTCTATCGGCGGCCACCTCCCGAGGTCATCGAGCGGTGGGCGAAGGGCTGGCAGATCGAAGATTTCGATTACGGAGACGTCGAAACCCTTGCTCGGCGCATCGAAACCGATATCAACGTCGTGCCCTTGCCCGGACGGGCGACTGCACCCAGCCAGCTGTTGGTCGACGGGTCGCAGCGGCTCGGATGGGCCTGCGACGAGAGTCCCCGTTGGATGCGCTATTCGTCATCGGAAGCGACTTCTGGCCGGCGGCAATCGATGACCGAGACCTATCTGCCGCGGGCGCATATCGCTGGCGCACGTCTCTTGATCGGCTGCCGCATCAAGAAGTTGAACATCGTCGGTCGGCGGGCGATCTCTGCGTCTGCGCTACTGGGTGACGAGACGCCATGCACGATTCGATTTCGGCACGTATTCGTCTGTGCCGGGGCCATTCATTCGCCCGCGCTCCTGCAACGTTCAGGAATCCGCCGCAACATCGGCCAGC
>JBMTPW010000349.1:0-2131 GCA_049444115.1 Ilumatobacteraceae bacterium
ACGGGGGGAGGCCTGAAGAGCGAGGGCCGCGCGGGCCCCCACGACCGTGTCGGGAGAGTCGGTCACGGGGGTGATGGACGGGTCTGACACCACTGCGAGACACTAGTCAGCGCCTATTACAATCCCCGCATGACTTCCCTCGCCGATCAGACTCGTTGGCTCGATGCGACGGCCCAAGCCGAGTTGGTCGCCACCGGGCAGGTATCGGCACGTGAACTCGTCGATGCCGCAATCGAACGCATCGATCGCTACGACCCGTTGTTGAATGCGGTGACCTATCGCTGGTTCGAGGATGCTCGCGCCCTGGCGTCACTCGAGTCGCTGCCCCAAGGACCGTTCCGAGGAGTTCCGTATCTGCTCAAGGACTTGTATGCCAGCGAAGCCGGCAAACCTCTGAGCAATGGCAACAAGGCCTTCAAAGAGGCGCAGTACGTTGCCGATGCCGACACCACCTTGGTGGCGCGGTACAAAGCCGCCGGGCTCGTGTCGCTCGGACGCACCAACAGCCCCGAACTCGGAAGTGTTCCCGTGACCGAGCCAGAAGCCTGGGGTCCGACTCGAAACCCTTGGAATCTCGATCGCACGCCGGGTGGTTCGAGTGGAGGGGCTGCGGCGGCAGTGGCCGCAGGGTTCGTTCCGATTGCCCACGCCAGCGATGGAGGGGGATCGATACGCATCCCGGCCTCCTGCTGTGGTCTCGTCGGGCTCAAGCCATCCCAGGGTCGCATCACCATGGGTCCCCTGCGCGATGAAGCGAATCTCGGAGTCGAACACTGCGTGAGTCGGACAGTACGCGACTCGGCTCGTCTGCTCGACGCGACATGGGGTCCTGGGATCGGAGATTCCGTGATCGCTCCCGCGCCGTTGCGTCCCTACATCGAAGAAGTGGGAGCCGATCCTGGACGGCTGCGGATCGGACTCCTCGATCACAGTCCCCGCGGCTTCGCTACCGATCCCGAATGCGTTCGGGGCGTGCGTCGAACGGCGACGTTGTTGGAGTCCTTGGGTCACACGGTGGAAGAAGGTTGGCCGGACGTCCTCGGTGACAATGACGTTGGTCGAACCTTTGGTGGCCTGTGGAGCACCAACATGGGAATGGCTCTGCGCCGTTTCGGCGAGTCCCTCGGACGCGAGATCACCATCGACGACGTGGAGTTGATGAATTGGACCCAAGCCGAATTCGCCCGCAACTTGAGCGCCGTCGACTACGCAGCTGCTCTTGCCGGCTGTCTCGCCTTCCGGCGTGCTGTGCAGAGTTGGTGGAACCAGGGATGGGACTTGCTGCTCACTCCGACGTTGGCCGCGCCACCCCTCGCAATCGGGACGCTCCGCAACGATCCCGAACGACCCATGGCTCCCCTTGCGGGCGCCGGGGAGTGGGTGACGTTCACCGGACAGTTCAATATGAGCGGCCAGCCCGCCATCAGTCTGCCGCTGCATCGTGCTCCCGATGGTCTTCCGGTAGGAATCCAACTCGTTGCTGCGTACGGTCGTGAAGACGTTCTCATTCGCGTGGCCTCACAGTTGGAAGCTGCGGCCCCCTGGGCCCATCTCACACCGAATCTCTGAGGCGGCAGGTTCACTGCGCGAGTGGGCGCACCTCCACCACCGCACCGAGGTCGAGTTCGGCATAGATGTGCGGGAAGGCCTCCGGCGCGCCGTCGATTTGTTCGACGATCACCGGAACCGCGAGTTGCTCCTCATCGATCACCAAGAGGACCAGCGCTTCATCGGGGAGATCGGCGTAGAAGCGCTCGCGCACGGCTCGCCACTGATGATCGAAGCTGCAGTGCACGTATCCGACATCGGCAACTGTCGCTCCGCGCGTGGACCAGCGATACCGACCCGCCGCGGACGCTTCCTCCCAGTCCTCGCGGAGAGCGAGGTGATGGATCACCGGGCCGTCCAGCCGCCGTCGACGACCACTTGTTGCCCAGTCATGAACGAACAGGCATCGGAGGCGAGAAGCAGCAATGCGCCATCGAGTTCGCGCAACTCACCCATCCGAGGAATCGGGGAGTTCTGCTTGAGGAAGTTCATACTCGCTTCCTCGGACATGGCCTCGGTCATCTCGGAGGGGAACCAACCCGGGCAGAGCGAGTTCACTCGAATATTGCGCCTGGCCCACTGC
>JBMTPW010000350.1:0-2131 GCA_049444115.1 Ilumatobacteraceae bacterium
GTCACATCGGCTCGAGGCTGGGTCGGCGCCGTCACCCGACCTGCGCGACAAAGTGCCTCTAGCAGGGAGGATGCTTCACTATCGGACCGTCGTCGACGGGGTTGAGCAGGTCCTGGATGTGGCGACAAGTCAGAGCAGCTCGGCGGCCAAAGAGGCCACTTCGCTGCGCTCACAGGCCGTCAAGGTGATGTGGCCGAAACAGTGCTGACCACGGAACGCTCCGATGAGGACGGCCAAGGCGTTGTTCGATTCTCCGAGATACGGGGCATCGATCTGGCTGGTGTCGCCGGTGAAGATGACCTTGGTTCCCTCGCCGATGCGCGTGAGGATGGTCTTCAACGTGGTGGGCTCCAAGTTCTGCGCCTCGTCGACCACCACGATCTGACGGTGAAGTGATCGACCACGCAAGAAGGTCACCGACTCCAGTGACAATTGATTGCGAGCGATCAACTCGTCGATCATCGTGCGCGCCTCGCGGTTCGACCGTTGGTCCGTGAGAGCAACGATCGCGTCGTGGATGGCGGACATCCATGGGTCGAGTTTCTCG
This sequence comes from Ilumatobacteraceae bacterium, assembly GCA_049444115.1. Lineage (GTDB taxonomy): Bacteria > Actinomycetota > Acidimicrobiia > Acidimicrobiales > Ilumatobacteraceae > Casp-actino8. The sequence continues at coordinate 548 of JBMTPW010000350.1, forward strand.
TCCAGCCCGCCCGGGAGGAAGCCGACGTCGGCACGCCCGACCGGCACCAATGGTCGATACACCGCGAGCTTTTCGTAGCGCCGTTGCTCGACGACTTGTTCCAGTCCGGCGGCGATGGCCATAACGGTCTTGCCGGTGCCGGCCCGACCGTCGAGGGCGATCACACTCACTTCCGGGTCGAGGAGCAATTCGAGGGCGAATCGTTGTTCTTTCGAACGTGCGCGCAGACCCCAGGCCTCCGGCGAGGTTTGGGGAATCAGATGGAGCGCGTCGGCGACACAACGAACGAGCGCCGATTGGGATCCGGCGCGCAGAACGGCGAACGAATTTTCGGCCAGGGTTCCGGGCGACGTCAGCTCGTCGGGGTCGGCGGAGATTCCGGCGTACAACGAGTCGATGGTCGACGCGGGGCAGTCGATGGTCGTCCATCCGAGGGGACGTGTCGACGTGTGGCGTCCGACCAACTGATGCTCATGAGCCGCCAGTCCGAGGTGCGCCGCCTTCAGTCGCAAGGCCGCGTCGTTCGACACCATTCGCGTGGGGGCGATCGACGCCTGACCCAGGGCCGCACCGATGATGCGGTTGTCGGGCTTGGCGGCGTCGAGGCCGTGTTCGACCAGGAGATGCTTTTGGATTCCGTTGATCTCGATATGAACCGTGGAGGATTTGGGGTCGTCGTTCAGGGCGACCGGTCGGGCCAAGGAGCCTCCGGCGCGAGTGCGAAGTTCCTCGAGAGATCGCAACGCCGCCCGGGCCGCACGGCCAACGTCGTCGGGCCGGCTCTTGAGTCCGTCCAGTTCCTCGATCACCGTCAAAGGAATGACGATGGAGCATTCGGGATACGCCGCCAGACAGTTCGGGTCGGCGATCAGCACCGAAGTGTCGAGCACCACTCGTGTTCCGTGCTTCTGTGCGGTCCCGTCTCCGGTGGGTCTCACGTCGATCGCCCGATCGCCCGTGGTGTGTTCGCCCGTTTCCCGCATCAGTTCGGTCACTGAGACTCCTTGTTGGTGGAGGTTTCCTGCTGTGTTCGCTGGTGGCAGAACGGGTCCGAGGGGCGGGATCGTTCCGAGGCAATAGTGGCTCACGCACCGCTGCTGGTGGTGGATTTCGGAGGAAATGGCGGATGAAATCTTCATGCCGGTGGGAGACCAGTCCGAACTCGAGGGATCCACCACCAACAACGGTTCGGTTGCCAAAATGGACGGGCGGAGGCGGGTCTCGCCCACCTCCGATCAGTCGTGGTCGTTTCGAGAAGTGTATTGGGCGTGTCGCTGGCGGTGAATGTCAGAGATGGAGTCGGCTGGTTCGGCCCGACCTGCGACCGTCATCCGGCGACGGTGGTTGCATTTGCAACAAAACGAATACTTGTAAACGCCGAAAAAACCGAATCAACTGGTGTCAGTTCCACCCGAGAACTGAACTGAAACGAATCGACGTGCGCGGAAGGCAGAAGCCCGAAGCGACTCGAAAGCAAAACCAAGCAGTACCAAACCAAACCAGAAAGGGACACTCCCATGGCAGCAAAGAAGAAGGCTCCGGCCAAGAAGAAGGCAGCCGCCAAGAAGGCTCCGGCCAAGAAGA
>JBMTPW010000351.1:0-2122 GCA_049444115.1 Ilumatobacteraceae bacterium
CGAAGGCGTGAAGTTGGCCGCCCCGCGCATCCACACTCTCGAGACCGCCATCGAATGGATCGCCGATGACGAGTTGGTGGAAGTCACTCCGAAGGCGATTCGGATCCGCAAACGTCACCTCGGGCTGGAGGACCGCCGCAAGGCGTTCAAGAAAGCCGCAGTCTGAAGCGGTCAGCGACTCTTCTTCTTGATCGTCAGCGCCGGATGCGGAAGCGGGGTACTGCTCGGACGCTCCAGGGCTTCCACCAGTAGGTCGTAAACCTTGGGTCCGACGGTTTCGATGATTTCGTCGCGCAGGTACTTGTAGACGGGCTCCCGTCCGACGAACGCGTCGGTGGATTCCGTGCACCACCAGGCGAGGTCGCTGCCTCCCTCACCCCAGTCGCGACGTTTCCATTCCCGAACGGTGGTGTTCACCCAGCCGTTGGTGTCGGTGAAGTGTTCGACTCGGAGAGGAAGCTGCCAGCAGACATTGGGTTTCCAGTCGAGTGGGCGTTCTCCCGCCTCGAGGGCTGCGATATGGAAGGCGCAACCCTCGCCACCGGCGAAGCCGGGTCGATTCAAGAAGATGCAGGCTCCGTCCACGACGCGCGTCACGGTGTCTCCGCCGCGGGTGCGTTTCAGAAAGCCCCGAGTCTTGGCCTTCGACTTGAGCTGCCAGTTCTCGGGGGTGAGTCGCACCACGGCTTTGACCACGTTGGCCACGTCCTCTTCGTCCACGAAATGGGCCCCGTGGGAACAGCAACCCTGGTTGAGCTCGGGAGCCGGTTCGTCCAGCACTCCCTGGCATCCCTCGCCGAAGATGCACTTCCACGAGGACCTCATGAACGTGGCGTCGAAGAGCCACGTCCGCTGTTCCTTGGGATCCTCGAAGGAAATCATCTCGTGGAGATCCTCGTGTCGGCCCGAAAGACCGGTGACCGGAATGGATTTGCGTCGGGCGGGTGCAGAGGATTTCGTGGAGCGGCGAGTTGCTGGCGGAGTCACTTGGTGGAGGCTAACCACTGCCAGCTGCTCCGACCAGACGAACCGTGAAGCGACGACGGGTAACCTGGGACTCCCATGTCCCCGAAGCGTCCTCAGACCCCGAAGTCGGCAATCGAATTGCGACGGGCGTTCACCGATTTCTTCACGGAGCGCGGTCACTCGGCAGTTCCCTCGGCCAGTCTCATTCCTCACGACCCGTCCTTGCTCTTCACCGTGGCCGGCATGGTTCCGTTCAAGCCCTATTTCGTCGGCGACGAGATTCCGCCCTACAAGCGGGCTGCATCGATTCAGAAGTGTGTGCGTGCCGGAGGAAAGCACAACGATCTCGAGGACGTCGGTCGCACCAAACGCCACCTGGTCTTCTTCGAGATGCTCGGCAACTTCTCCTTCGGGGACTATTTCAAGGAACAAGCGATCCCGTGGAGTTGGGAATTCGTCACCTAAGTCCTGGGTTTCGACGGCGACCGCCTGTGGATCACGGTGCACGAAAGCGATGACGAGGCCGAGGCCATTTGGCACGAATCGGTCGGGGTTCCGATGGCGAGAATCCAGCGACTCGGGGACGCCGACAATTTCTGGCAGATGGGCGAGACCGGTCCCTGCGGGCCCTGTTCGGAATTGCATCTGGACCGTGGCGCGGAGTTCGGACCCGATGGCGGTCCTCTTCACGATCCTCATGGGGATCGATTCATGGAGTTCTGGAACCTGGTCTTCATGCAATTCGAGCAAGCAGCCGACGGATCGAGGACCTCGCTTCCCAAGCCTTCGATCGACACCGGCGCCGGTTTCGAGCGCATCCTCACCCTCCAGCAGGGCACCGACAGCATCTGGGAGACCGACGTCATCCTTCCCATCGTGGAAGCTGCCCGGTCAGTGACCGGTGCTCGGTATCGGATCGGCGACTACGAGGACCGGGAGAGCTTCAGTCTGCGGGTGCTGGCCGAACACGCCCGGTCGAGTTCGATGATGGTCAGCGACGGAGTCTTCCCGTCCAATGAGGGTCGCGGCTACGTGCTGCGGCGCATCATCCGACGGGCCATCCGCCACGCCTATTTGCTCGGGACCGAGAAGCTGGTGATGCCGACCTTGGCCGAAGCGGCCATCGACGTGATGGGAGAGGCCTACCCGGACACCA
>JBMTPW010000352.1:0-2108 GCA_049444115.1 Ilumatobacteraceae bacterium
TCTGGCAGCAGGACTACTACCCGGGGATGACCCTGTGGGGCTGGATGGACGCGCCTTCCGAGGTCTCCTACCAGTTCAGCACCTGCAACCCCGACGAGGGCTTCCAGGAGACCGAGTACACCAACGACTTCCACGGCGGCATGCAGTGGGAGGACACGTTGAACTTCCCGTCCCTGCTCATCTCGACCGGTGACTGGGTCGCCAGCATGGACGGCGCGCACGAGTACGGTTCCGCCGACGACGTCGTCGAGATCGGAGAGACGTTCGGTGATCGACATCGTTCAGTGCGTCGGAGAGAAGGGACTGCCGTCGAGTGATCGGGGGACCACGCCCAACTCGGCCAACAACGGTTGGCTGTAGGCGATGCGGCCGGTGAGGCGACGGGGCTCGCCGGCACACAGTTCGAGAGCGGCCTGGGCAATGATCTCCTCGGGTTCCAGTTTGAAGTCCTCGACCAGGTCGTGACTTCCCGCCCCGGGCGTGGCCACGTTGTCCCATGGTGCAAGGGTGTTGACGGCGATGCCGTCCCCGTAGAGCTCGGCGGCCATTCCGAGTGAGAGTCGTTCGAGGGCGGCTTTGCAGAGGCCGTACACCGACGAAGCGCCATCGGAGTACCACTTCTCGAAGGGTGGTCCGACCGGTTTGACCGCAGCGCGCGACGAGATGTTGAGGATCCATCCGTTGCCTCGCAAGCGCATGTCGGGAATCACCCGCTGGGCGAGATCGATTGCCGCCCAGACCTGAGTCTCGATCATCAACTTGAAACGCTTCTCGGGAAAGGAATCGATGGGCAGGAAGAACGTGACTGCGGCATTGTTCACCAAGATGTCCACCGGACCGAGAGCGGCGTGGACGTCGTCGACGAGGCGGGCTCGGTCCTCGGCACTCGAGAGGTCTCCCTTGAAAGCCGCCGCTCGGCCACCGGATGCGGTGATCATGTCGACCGTGTCGCGCAACGTGCCCTGATACTTCGGGTCGGGTTCGAGAGTACGGGCCGTGCAGGCCACCGTGGCTCCTTCGCTGGCGAGTCGGCGGGCGATGGCGGTGCCGATGCCACGACTCGCTCCGGTGACCAGGGCCGTCTTGCCCTCCAAGCGACGACCGTCCAGACGTTCCTGCATCGATCCCTCCTCGACGGTTCGATTCTGTCAGGTCCGTACCGGGTTCGGGTACTGTCGAGCGACGTGACCACAGTTCCCGTCGCCCCAGCCCGTCGGTTCCTGCACGTGTGTTATTGCTGCGCCGATACCGATGCGGTGGTGGACTTCTACGTTCAGGCTCTCGGGATGCGGGAGGTCATGCGCAATCCGTTGCACCCGTCGGATGGCTCCCTCCTCGGCATCGATGGGGAAATCGTGAGCGGCGCCGCCTTCGTGTACGACTCGCGCGGTGCCCGCACCAGTGCCTCGATCGAGGTCCAGGAATGGGTCAGTCCAGCCATCGTGGGCGAACCGATTGCCGATCCCACTCGGGTGGGAATGCAGGCCCTCGGTTTCGCGGTCGCCGATGTGGATGCGGTCGTCGAGCGACTCACGGCAGCGGGAGCGCGAGTCCTCGGTCGTGGATCGTCACCCTGGGTTTCGAACTGGGCGACCCTGGCCGATCCGTTCGGATCACGTCTGGACGTCCTGGCCGATCCCGCCGTGCCCCACGACGAAGTACGCCTACGTCACGTGCGGATCACCGTCAGCGATCTCGAGATATCGCGGCCCTGGTATCACGGTCTGGGTTTCGTGGACGTGGCTGCCCACGACCTGGAGTCGGCGGCCTTCCTCGGGTTCGAACCAGAGGGCGTGGTCTCGGCCCGCATCGAACGCTTGCGCCTGCCCGACGAACGGTGCGAGGTGGTCCTGACGGAATGGGACACCCCGGCAGCACATGGTCGTCATCCCGAGGTCGCAAATCACGCCGGTCTCTTTCGCACGGCAGTGAGCGTGGACGATACTCGGCATTCGTACGCGGAATTCAGTGCCGCTGGCTGGGTCTTCGAACGCGAACCACGACAGGTGGAACTGGAAGGTACCAACGTCCCCGACATGTGGATCTGCTTCCTCAACGATCCCGATGGTGTGCCCTTCGAGTTCGTGCAGCGCCCGCGGGACGCGTTC
>JBMTPW010000353.1:0-2090 GCA_049444115.1 Ilumatobacteraceae bacterium
GTGTAGTCCTCGGTGGCCGTGCGCATGAAATGCTTCACCGGGGTCACCCAGCGAATGATCTCGTCGACTGCGGTGTTCATGAGCGAGAGATCGTTCTGCAGACGGCGCAGCTGATCCGGGTATTCGATGAATGCATGCAGACCACCGGCCATGGCCGAGGCGGTGGTGTCGTGTCCGGCCGTGGCAGTGATCACGTAATACGAAATCGTCTGCATCAACGTGAGGTCTTCACCCCTGATCTTGGCGTTCGCCACGACCGACGCCATGTCGCCAGTCGGATTGGCGCGTCGGTCTTCGGTGAGCTTGGTGAAATAGACGAAGAAGTCGTTGATCACCTCCATGAGATCGGTGGGCTCACCGCCACGTTGCAGGTCCTCGTCGGCCGAGCCGAAGAGCTCCTGGGTCAGCTTCAGCATGCGACCGTAGTCGCTTTCAGGAAGTCCGAGGATCGACAAGATCACGTTCAAGGGCAGGTACATGGCGATGTCGCGTGCGAAATCGCAACTCGTGCCCATTTCGGCCATCTTGTCCACGTACCGTTTCGCGTACAACGCCAACATGTCTTCCAACTTGGCCAGATTCTTCGGAAGGAACCATTCGGCAGTGACTCCGCGCAGATCGCGGTGTTCCGGGTCGTCCACGTGGATGAGCGTGCGCAACATGTCGCCGTTCTGGGCTCGGCGGGCATCGTCTTCGGCGCGGCCGAGAACTGGCCGGGGTTCGTTCAAGAAGATCTGGTTGCGAGCTTCGATGTCGAAAATGTCCGCAGACTTCGTGACGGCATAGAAGGGATTGAAACCCTCACCCTCCACCCAATGGACGGGATCCTCGCGACGCAGCAGTGCACAGGCCCGATGGAAGTAGTCCTCGTCGGCGTATGCGGCCGGATCGATGAAGACCGTGCCTGCTTCGGCGACACTGGTGGGCTGACGGTCGGACATATGGAACTCCCCTCACCGGAGAATCACGCTACGGACTCCCCTCGAGGATCTGTCTACCCGTGTTCCCCGGGCCTCGACAAGGGACTGCGGGCCTTTTCCCGGCCCCGGACTTCCGTCGGGTACAGTTCAGTGCCAGCCAGACGACCACCGTGTCACGAGGGGGACAACATGACGACGGCACACGACGACATCATCGCCACCCGCGACCCAGGAGCGGGAATCGCCCAGGACCGGATCATCCTGCGGGGCAAACCCGTCGGGCCGGTGCTGCATCTGGCCGAAGAACGCGCCCGACTCGCCGCACTCACGTGGCAGCACTTCGACGTGAAGCGCTTGGGGGCCACCATTGGAGCCGAGATCCAGGGACTCGACCTGCGCCAGAACCTGGCCCCCGAGGTGATCGACGAGTTGCGTCAGGCTCTCTATGCCTTCAAGGTGATCTTCTTCCGCGACCAGCCGATCTCGGCCACCCAGCACGTGGCCTTCGCCTCCCGGTTCGGCGAGTTGGAGATCCATCCGTTCATTCCGTCGAACACCGGACAGCCCGAGTTGGTTCGCTTCGAGAAGTCCTTCGATGTGAAAGGGTACGAGAACACCTGGCACCAGGACGTCACCTGGCGCGAAGTTCCCTCCATGGGCGCGGTCCTGCACGCCATCAAAGTGCCCGACTCCGGCGGCGACACCCTGTTCGCCGACATGTATGCCGCCTATGAGGGCCTCGATCCGGCAACCCGCGATCTTGTCGACACGCTGGATGCCGAGCACGACTACGTGAATTCCTTCGGTCGCCAGGTTCCTGCCGACAAGGTTGCCGAGATGCGCTCGAAGTATCCAGCGGTGATCCACCCCCTTGCACCGCGTCATCCGGGAACTGGGCGACGCCATCTGTACGCCAATCCGATCTTCATCAATCATGTGGTCGGAGTCGATCACGATCGCAGTGAACAATTGCTCACCGATCTGTGGCGCGAGAGCGACCGACCCGAATACCAGTGCCGGTTCCATTGGGAGCCGGAGTCCATTGCCTTTTGGGACAATCGAGCCTGTCAGCACTACGCGTGCAGCGACTATTGGCCCGAGATCCGCGTCATGGAGCGGGCCAGCATCATCGGCGAGCGTCCCCGGCGGTGAGCGCGAACCCGGACGAGC
>JBMTPW010000354.1:0-2090 GCA_049444115.1 Ilumatobacteraceae bacterium
ACTTGAAGCCCTTGCGCCAATCGAACTTCTCGACGGCGGGCATGAGACCCAAGTTGCCCTCCTGAATGAGATCCAGCAGGGGCAGACCCGAGGCCTGGTAGTTCTTGGCGATGGAGACCACCAGACGCAGGTTGGACTGGACGAAGGCCCGCTCGGCCTTCTCGCCCTGGCGCTCGACCCGCTGGAGTTCGGCCTTGCGGCCCTTGGCGATGCTCTTGCCGCCGAGGGCGAGTTCTTCCTTGGCCGCCTTGCCGGCTTCGATCTGTTTGGCGAGGCGAACTTCGTCGTCCTTGGTGAGCAGCGTGTACTGACCGATGTCCGACAAGTAGAGACGGACGAGATCCTCTTCATCACGATCGACGCGATCCTTGGCCACTGGAGAACCTCACTTCTATCTGTAGTTGCTCACTCGAATTTCCAGTTGTCGATTCGTGAACGAATCGTCAACCGGGCTGTGTCGTTCCCACGGAGTTGCCAGTCCCCATTCCTGACGCAGTGGCTGGAACGATACCGACCTCTGAGGATTCCCCAACCGGAAGATCAAAGATCCATCAACTATCTGGCAGTACATCGTCAGGCGTTTTTGCTCCCTCGCCGAGACGTGTCGGGTGCGAACCGGTATCGTGAGGCCATGTCGAACCCATTGCTGAATGACAAGCGTCTCGAGCAGGCTGCGGCCGCCGATCAAGCCGGGTGGGCAGCTCCGGATGCCAGTACCCGTGCGCGGATGAATGACGGGCCCATCAGTCCTTGGAAGCCTGCCGAAAAATCGATGACCGTCGGTGGTACCGCCAGTGCTGCAGCCGTGCTCTTCGTGTTGCTGCTCATCGGTTCCACCATCGGTTGGTTGGGAGTGGATGCTCCCGATGGTGACGTCTACAGGTTCCCGACCTTTGCCATCGTTGGTCTTCTGGTGGGCTTCGCTTTGGCGATCTTCCTGGCGTTCAAGCCCCATTTGGCCCGTTACCTGGCACCTGTTTACGCCGTGGCACAAGGGCTTTTCGTAGGGGCAGTGAGCCGAGCCTACGAAACGTTCTACGACGGCATCGTCATCCAGGCAGCCGGTGCAACGGTGGCGGTCTTCGTCACCATGCTCGCTTTGTACGGCCTGCGGATCATCAAGGTCACCGGTCGCTTCCGTCGAATCGTCGTCGGCGCCACTCTCGGCATCGCGCTCTTCTACGGGGTGTCGTTGCTCATGAGCCTCTTTGGAGCAACTCCTCCGTTCATTCAGTCCACCAGTGCCTTTGGCATCGGGTTCAGTTTCTTCGTGGCGGCCCTTGCGGCGTTCAACCTGGCTCTCGACTTCGATTTCATCGAGCGGGGTTCCAAGGAGCGCATGCCGGAATCGGTGGAGTGGTACGGCGCCTTCGGTTTGCTGGTCACAGTGGTCTGGCTCTATCTGGAGATCCTCCGACTGCTCGCGAAATTGCGCGAACAGTGATCGTCACCTGACGAGCAGGTGCATCACTCGTGACCTTCAGGTCCGCAGTCGACGATGTTCGAAGCGGATGGACAGCGACGGACCGTCGGTCATTGGTGGTGTTTGCAGTTGCCGTCATCTCTCTCTGGGTGGCTCGATTCGGACAGAACCTGGCTTCACCGGATTGGACGCGACTCACCGAACTCAGTTGGTGGGCGGGAACTCAAATCGTGGCCTACCTCGTCCTCCCGCTTTCGGTGGGTGCCCTGATCGGGCTGCGACCTCGGGACCTGGGCTGGTCCTGGCGGGGGATCGGCGCCCACTGGTCCCTGTACGGAGCAATTTTCGCCGTGGCCGTCCCGTTCGTGATCGTCGCCAGTTCCACCGCGGCCTTCCAGGACCAATATCCCCTTCTCGAGGTACTCCCCGGGCAAAGTGATGTCTTCGCGGATCTGGCGCGCTGGTGGCCTCTCTACGCCTTGCAGTTCGTGGCCATCGAATCCTTCTTTCGAGGCTTTCTCGTCCTGGGTTTGGCGCCGCGGTTCGGTTCGATGTCGGTTTTCGTGGCCGTGGTGCCGTACATGATGATCCATTTCGTCAAACCGCCGGCGGAAGCATTGGCGTCCGTCATCGGAGGATTGGTACTCGGCTTTTTGGCACTGCGCAC
>JBMTPW010000355.1:0-2083 GCA_049444115.1 Ilumatobacteraceae bacterium
TGAAGGTGGCGATGGACTGCACGAGTTCGCCGGTCATCCCGACGGCGACTTCCAGAGCCTTTCCAGCCGCTGCGAGCGGGTTCACTCCGCCGAGCAGGGACAAGAGATCCCCGATCCCGGCTCCGGACGATGGTTCCTTCTTGGCTTCGGCAGACATGTCAGCAACCTATCCGGCCGCGTACGCCTCGAGAGGGGCGCACGTGCACATGAGATTCCGGTCGCCGTAGGCCGCATCGATGCGGTTCACCGGAGTCACATATGTTCCTCCGGCCAACAGATGGGGGAGTGCCCGTTGACGGGAGTAGGGGCGGTTCCAGTCGTCGGTCAGGTCGGCGATGGTATGGGGCGCCCTGCGGAGGGGGCTCTCGTCGACGCTGAGGGTACCGTCGACGACTTCCTCGATCTCGGAGCGGATGGCCAACATGGCATCGCAGAAACGATCCATCTCGCGTCGGGATTCGCTTTCGGTGGGTTCGATCATCAACGTGCCGGCAACCGGAAAACTCATGGTCGGGGCGTGGAAGCCGTAGTCCATCAGACGCTTGGCCACATCATCGACGGTCACTCCGGAGATCTTGGTGAGAGGTCGTAGGTCGATGATGCATTCGTGGGCCACGAACCCGTCGGAGCCCGTGTAGAGGACGGGGAAGAACGGCCGCAATCGGGCGGCGATGTAGTTGGCGTGCACGATGGCCATTTCGGTGGCACGGCGGAGGCCGGATTCACCCATCAGCTTCATGTACGCCCACGAGATGGGCAGGATGCCCGCCGAACCGAAGGGCGCTGCGGAGACCGGGCCGCAGTCGATCGGCGCCCTCGACACGGGATCGGTCGGCAAGAAGGGAGCCAGATGAGCCTTCACGGCGACCGGCCCGACACCGGGTCCGCCACCGCCGTGAGGAATGCAGAAAGTCTTGTGCAGATTCAAATGGCTGCCGTCGGCACCGAATCGTCCGGGTCGTGCCAATCCGACCAAGGCGTTGAGATTCGCTCCGTCCACATAGACCTGCCCTCCGGCTTGGTGCACTGCGTCGCACAGTGCACCGATCTCGGTCTCGAAGACACCATGGGTGGAGGGATAGGTGACCATGATCGCCGCCAAGTGATCGCCGGCCGCCTCGATCCTGGCCCGGAGGTCCTCCATGTCCACGTTCCCGGAATCGTCGCAGGCCACGACCGACACCGTCATTCCGGCCATGACCGCGCTGGCGGCGTTGGTTCCATGAGCACTCGACGGGATGAGGCAGACCGTTCGTTGCTCATCGCCGCGACTGCGGTGGTAGGCCCGAATGGCCATCAACCCGGCGAACTCTCCCTGGCTCCCGGCATTGGGCTGAAGACTCACGGCGTCGTATCCGGTCACCGCCACCAGCATGGCGCTGAGTTCCTCGATGAGCCGGCGATACCCAGCGGTCTCGTCCTCGGGAGCGTACGGGTGGACGTTGGCGAAACCGGGCCAGGTGATGGGTTCCATTTCGGTGGTGGCGTTCAGTTTCATCGTGCACGAGCCCAACGGGATCATGGTGCGATCGAGTGCCAGATCGCGATCTGCCAGTCGACGGAGGTATCTGAGCATCTCGTGCTCGGTGTGGTACCGGTGGAAGACCTCGGCGGACAGGATGTCGTCGGCACGACGGAGGGTGACCGGTATTCCTGGGTCAGTTCCGCGAATCTCGGCGTCGAGTTCGGTTGGATCCAAGGGAGATGCAACCCCGCTGGTCAAAGCGAAGGAATCCCAAACCTTCAACAAGAGGTCGAGGCTCGACGTCTCGTCGAAGGTAAGAGATAGGCGGTGTTCATCGATGAACCTCAGGTCGATGTCGAGCTCCCGAGCCCGTTCGAGAATCGGACGGGAAGGTGCCTGCACAGTCAAGGTGTCGAACCAGGTGTCGTGTTCCAAGGTGAAACCCATCCGACGCAAACCGGTTGCGGCGATGGAGGTCAGACGATGGACCCGTTCGGCGATGCGCCGAAGTCCGTCCGGACCGTGCCACACGGCATACATGGCGGCGATGTTGGCCAAGAGGGCCTGGGCGGTGCAGATGTTGCTGGTGGCCTTCTCGCGGCGGATGTGCTGTTCGCG
>JBMTPW010000356.1:0-2078 GCA_049444115.1 Ilumatobacteraceae bacterium
CCCACGACATAACCGATCGAGTAGCAATGTCCACTCCTGTAGAGAACGGGGGTTCCCTTTATCTCGTTCCGTCCAGCATGCGTCCCGGGGATATCGCTCGAATTCTTCGTGATGGATATGACGTCGAGGCCCTCAGCGATGGAATGCGCCAGCTCGCGGATGATCTGGATTTGGACTTCCTATTCGTCGACACGCATCCAGGTCTCAACGAGGAAACTCTGCTCTCGATCACGTTGAGTGATGTTCTGCTGCTAATCCTCAGGCCCGACCGTCAGGACTACCAGGGCACCGCTGTGACCGTTGACGTCGCCCGGAGGCTTGAGGTACCAGCATTGTTCTTGGTCGCGAACAAAGTTCCCGCGGGACTCACCGACCTTCAAGAGCAGTTGGACTCGGCCTATGGTGCTGAGACCATCGCCGTTCTCCCTTTGTCCGAGGAGGTCGTCGTCAATGCGTCGGGTGGCCTGTTCTCGCTCCTACAACCCGCACATCCATGGTCGCAGCAGGTGATCGGCATTGCGGACCGACTCCATCGAGAGGCACGCGCGTGATTGATGTCGTCCTGAAGATGTCGTTGACTCATTCATCTACTCTCGGCGTTGCAGCCCGAGCGGTCGCTGACACCGTGGGCGCGCTGGGTTTGGCTCCTGCAGCTAGAACCCACCTCGAAGCGCTCATGAGCGAGGCCCTCACTGCGGTGATAGCGGACTCCTTCGACGGAGCGGCGGAAATTGATGTCGATGTGAGCGTGAGTCATGAGCCCGGCCGTGCGGACATATTGCTCAAGCAGCGCGGCGCTCCGTCCACCTACGTCAGCGGTGAGTTGCCGATCAGACTCGAGACTCTGCTGAGTCTCGGCTATGCAGACTCCATGCACTTCGCGAGCGACGGAATAAAGGGCAGCGAACTTCGCATCAGCCGTGAGTTAACCTCCAGCACTCTCAAGGACGATCCCTCCTTCCTGGAGGACGCCGAGAAGGATGATGAAAATGACCTTGTAGTCGCCACCGACGACATGGTCATACGTCCGATAACTGGGGATGACGTTGTCGAGGTGGCGCGTCTGTACTTTCGAACGTACGGCTATACGAAGATTGGTACTAGCTGGCTCTACGAGCCCGAAGTTTTCCGCCACAAGATCGAGACTGGGATCCATGAGGGGATGGTCGCGGTCCTACCCTCGGGTCGCATCGTGGGTCACACCGGGCTTGTGCGTCCCACCTCGGATTCATTCACCGCCTCGGGCGGCCCGGCGGCCGTGGACCCTGCGTTCCGTGAGCGCGGCATAGTCACGCTCCTCGATGAAGCCTTTATGCCGAGAATCATCGAATTGGGCCTGCGCGGCATCTATGTCGAGGGAGTCACTGCACATCCAGCCAGCCAGGCCGGTGCTCGCAGGGTTGGACTGCGCGAAACCGGGCTCGTACTCGCTCGGCAGCCAGCAGACGTGGAGTTTCTTGGGTTCGATGGCCCCAGGGGATTTCGGCGCGCCATGGTAATCCTTTACCGCTCGTTCGGTGAGCCGGTCGTGGAGACGGCATACGTACCGGCTCGTTACGTCGAGGTAATGGAACGTATCTACGGTGAAGTCGGCTTGAGCCGGACCATCGAGTCGGACGCCGGTCGCTCACCAACCGATCTAGCCGCAGAGTCTCGGTTCAATACTGAATTGCTGGCCGCTACCAAGCATGCTCAGATTCGAGTAGTGGAATACGGACAGGACTTCGTTGCGGCCCTGCAGAACCTGATCGTGCGCTTCGAGAGTGAGCGCTTCGAGGCCATCACGGTTCATCTGCCGTTGATGAATCCGCTGACCGCCTACTTCGGCGCGGGCCTGGGTGAACTCGGATTATCCTTCAACGCCGTCTTTCCCGAGCAGGAACTTGGCGACGAACTTGTCCTGGGGGTCAATCTTTCTGAGCAAGACCCGGAGACCATCCAAGTGGCTTCAGATTTCGGCAAGGAACTTCTTGACTACGTCATCGCCGACCGCGATCGCGTGACAGGTGCACTCCAGTCGCGGGCCAGGTCGAGAGCCTCCATGGCGCGCATCCTCGATGCCCTGTGAGGAAAGTGCG
>JBMTPW010000357.1:0-2078 GCA_049444115.1 Ilumatobacteraceae bacterium
CCATCACCGAAATGTTGCACAAGGTGCGCGAAGTGAACGCCGACGCCCTCGGAATGAGCGGCCTCCTGGTGAAGAGCACGCTCATCATGCGCGAAAACCTCGAAGAGATGAATGCCGCGGGCATGTCGGCAGTGCCGGTGTTGCTCGGTGGGGCCGCGCTCACCCGCACCTACGTGGAAAAGGATCTCCGCGAGGTCTACGACGGCCGGGTCTTCTACGGTCGCGACGCCTTCGAAGGGTTGAACACCCTCGACACCTTGATGGCGATGAAACGGTCCGGCGTGGACGATCCCGCCTTCGGACGCACGCCGAGTGGCCGGGTTCTGCCGGAAAAGTCGAAGGGCGCCAAACCGTCCGTCGAGGTCCCTCACCGCTCCCCCGATGTGGCCGACGACAATCCCGTCTTCACCCCGCCTTTCATCGGATCGCGCATCGTCAAGGGCATCGGCCTGGACGACATCGCCGCCTACGTGAACGAAACGGCACTCTTCCGCAATCAGTGGCAGTTCCGACCCGAAGCGAACGAGAGCGACGAGGACTTCCGCACCCGTTTGCGATCGGTGTTCCGTAGCGAATTGGCCGAGGCCAAGGCCGCCGGATACCTGGTGCCCCAAGTCGTCTACGGCTATTTCTGCGTGAACGCCGATGGCGACGATCTCATCGTCTGGAGCGATGAATCCCGAACCACGGAACAGGCCCGGTTCACCTACCCCCGCCAATCCGAAGCTCCGTTCCTGTGCATCGCCGATTTCTTCCGGTCACGAGATCGCGAACCGGATTACGCGGCCTTCCACATCGTCACCATGGGCGCGGCGGTCAGCGAACGAGCCGCCGAACTCTTCACCGCCAACGAGTACCAGAAGTATCTGTTGGTGCACGGTCTCGGGGTCGAGATGGCCGAGGCCCTGGCCGAATTGTGGCATCAGCGCATCCGCACCGAGTGGGGCTTCGTCGATGAAGACGGCCCCTCCATCGGTGGACTCTTCCGCCAGCAGTATCGGGGTGGTCGCTACTCATGGGGCTATCCGGCCTGCCCGAACCTGGAAGACAACGCCACCGTGGCCACACTCTTGGAAGCCGGTCGTCTCGGCATCGTGGTGAGCGAGGACACCGGCTGGCAATATCAGCCCGAGCAGACCACTTCGGCCATCATCTGCCACCACCCCCAAGCCAAGTACTTCGTGGCCCGCTGACCGTCCTCGATCCGCCACCTGGAAGAATCTGGCAATGAAGCGCACTCTCGTTCGTCTCGCCATCATCGTGGTTGCAGCCATCCTCGTCGTCTATGGCGGCATCCTTTTGTGGACCAAGGTCATCAACAAACCCGAGGAGAAACTGGGCACCGACGACCTGTCGGCGGTGGTGGATCCGACGACCTCCGAGAGCTCTCCCCCTGCAGCAACCGACGCCCCCACAACTCCCGATGGCACCTGGGTGGCCACCTCGGCCTCCACCCTCGGATATCGCGTGCCGGAGGTTCTGGGTGGCGTCGACACCGAAGGGGTCGGCCGCACCAATCAGGTCAAAGGATCCATCACCGTCGCCGGCACCATGATCACGGCCGCGTCGTTCAGTGTGGACGTGGCCACCATTACAAGTGACAGCAGTCGTCGCGACGGCCAGTTCATCGGGCCGATCATGGACACGGCCACGTATCCGACGGCCACGTTCGAACTGACTCAACCCATCGAATTGGGCGCCATTCCCGAACCGGGTACGCAGATCACCGCCACCGCAACAGGCGCACTGACCATGCGGGGCACCACCGTGCCGGTCACTTTCACCGTGACCGCCGAATACTCGCCGTCCACCATCGGCGTCTTCGGTTCGATTCCCATCGTGTTCGCCGACTACGGCATTCCCAACCCGTCGAATCCCTTCGTCACCACCGGCGACAGCGGTCTCTTGGAATTCGTACTGGCCTTCGCCCGCAGCTGACGCCGGTTCGACAATCGGATCAGGGCTGGCTGCGCTCCCAGGCATCGTTCAGGGCCCAGTAATGACCCCGGCGTGCAATGAGCTCGTCGTGGGTGCCATATTCGGCGACTCGGCCGGCGTCGATCACCGCAATCGTGTCG
>JBMTPW010000358.1:0-2072 GCA_049444115.1 Ilumatobacteraceae bacterium
GAAGGAAAGATCGATTCCGTCCTCGGCGGCGAAGTCGAGATCGATGGCGTGGATGCGTGCCTGTAGCCGGGCCACGACGCGCGTCAATTCGCGTTGTTGTTCGACGGAGAACTGGTCCATGTAGGAACCGCCGAAGACGTACGGAGGCATATCGGGCAGCGCCCGACCGCCGACACGCTTCATGACCAGGAACGGTGATCCGAGGATCGAGGCATTGCGTTCCACGAAGAGCACATCGGGAACCGGTACCGTGCTGCATTCGGCCACGAGGGCCATGGCTTGGGCTTGTGCGGCGAGGTCGTAGATGGGGAACACCGGCCAATCGCTCATGTCCGGTGCCAGTCGAACCACGATGTCACGCGGGGAGCGTCCATCGTGCAACGTCATGAGCAATGTTTCGCTGCTCATGCCCGTCCCATCGGGGATGGCCACGTCCGTGATGTCCACGGGTGCGCCGAGCCGGGTCTCGAACCAGGTCTCGAGCGTACGTGCCAGGTCTTCGGGATTGCGTTTGGACGGTAGAGGCATCTCAGGCCGGCTTCACGTAGGCCAGTTGTTCGAAGCGGTCGTGTAGGCGCCAGCCGGCAGGAGTGCGGCGGAATTCGTCGATGTACCAGCCACTGGCCTGCATATAGGTGGGTGCACCGCCATCGGCTCCAGGAATGCGCATGGTCATGGTGTAGATCGATCGCACTCTTGCGGAATCGGTATCGATGAAGTCGATGGTGACGTTGCCCCCCGAGGAGAGTGAGACGTCGAACCCGGCCATCATCGCCGCCAGCGACTTGGCGGCATCGTCAGGAGATCCGACGGGGCCACCGGCCGTGGAGAAGTCCACATGAGCATCACTCGTGAAGACCGCCGCCCAGGCATTCCAGTCCCGGTCGGCGAGTGCCCACGAGTAGCGGGCCAACTGTTCGGCGATGAGGGCACGGTCGAGTGCTTCGTTGGCGTTGGTCATCAGGCCCCCAGTTGTTCGATTGGCGTTTCGAACCGGATGTTCGGTTCCCAGCATAAACCGGCGGGCCGCTGCAGCCATGGGTGGCAGACTGGCCCGATGACCGAGTTGATACCCCGGGCGAAGCCCGCCGCGACGTCGCTCAGCGTTCTCGGCACCTGTCATCACGATTGCCCGGACTCCTGTGGGTGGAAAGTGCAGGTGGAGGATGGGGTGGCGGTGAAGATGACCGGTAATCCGGCTCACCCGTATTCGCGCGGTGAACTGTGTCCCAAGGTCAATCGCTTCGTCGATCGGGTCTACTCCCCGGACCGCTTGCTGCATCCGCTGATCCGTTCCGGAGCCAAGGGGACCGCCTCCTTTCGTCAGGCGACCTGGGACGAGGCTCTCGCCGTGGTGGCGTCTCGACTGCACGAGATCATCGCCGAGCACGGAGGAGAAGCCGTATTGCCGTGGGGGAGTGCGGGAACACAGGGTCTGATCCAGATGAATTCCCTCGACCGGCGTCTCTTCGCGCGCATGGGATCCTCCCGACAGATCGATTCCCTCTGCGGTGCCACGGCCAAAGCGGGCACGGCGCTGACCACTGGTACTCCGTTGTGCGCCGATCCGATGGACGTGGTGCACGCCAAGTTGATTCTGTTGTGGGGTACGAATACCCGCCTGACCAATCGCCATTTGTGGCCCTTCATCGAAGAAGCGAGGGCCAAAGGAGCCAAGGTGGTGGTGATCGATCCGCTGCGCACCATCACCGCGATGGCGGCAGATCAATTCGTACAACCACTACCGGGAACCGACGTGGCCATGATGCTGGCCATGATGCACGTTCTCATCCGCGAGAGCCTGCTCGATCACGACTACATCGCCGCGTCCACCGAAGGGTTCGAAGAACTGTCGCAGCACGTGCGGGACTGGACTCCCGAACGAGCCGCCGGGATCTGCGGAATTCCATCGAGGGTGATCGAGGACCTGGCCCTGGAATACGGCACGGTCCAACCGGCGTTCATCCGTACGCTGATCGGAGCCGAGCACCGTGAAAACGGAGCCATGTTCTTCCGGGCGCTCAGTTGTCTCCCGTTGCTCACCGGTTCGTGGCGACATCGCGGTGGTGGCT
>JBMTPW010000359.1:0-2053 GCA_049444115.1 Ilumatobacteraceae bacterium
GCCATGATTCAGTTCTTTCCGTTCACTTCTTCTTCTTGGCAGCGAACTGCGGACCACGTTGACCGGACTTCTTCTTCGGCGGCGCTCCGGCATCCGCTCCCCGCTTGAAGGGGAACCCGAAGGCGTCGAGCAGAGCCTGACCCTGGGCGTTGGTACGCGCCGTGGTGACGATGGTGATGTCCATTCCCCGGGGGGCGTCGATCTTGTCGTAATCGATTTCCGGGAAGACCGTCTGGTCGGCGAGACCGAAGGTGTAGTTGCCCCGGCCGTCCCAGGAGTGGGCCGGCAAACCGCGGAAGTCGCGGATTCGGGGAATGGCCACGGCGATGAGGCGGTCGAGGAACTCCCACATGCGGTCACCGCGGAGGGTGACCATGCAGCCGATGGCCTGCTCCTCGCGCAACTTGAAGTTGGCGATGGAGTCACGAGCCTTGGTGATCTTGGGCTTCTGGCCGGTGATCTTGGTCATGTCGGCCACGGCACCCTCGAGCAGCGACGGCTGCTGGGTGGCGCGACCCACACCCATGTTCACCACGATCTTCTCCAGACGCGGTACTTCCATGATGTTGGCGAGACCCAACTCCGTCTTCAGGGCATCGCGCACCTCGGACTGATAGCGGATCTTGAGTCGGGGCATGGTTGCTGTGCTCATCAGACTTCCTCACCGGTGGACTTGGCGACGCGAACCTTCTTGCCGTTGTCGAGCACCTTGTAACCCACGCGTGTCGGCTTGCCCTTGTGGACGAGCATCACGTTGGAGGCGTCGAGAGGCATGTCCCGGTCGATGATTCCGCCCTGCTTGTTGGTGCCGCTGGCCTTCTGGTGCTTCTTCACCACGTTGACGCCGTCGACGATGATCTTGTTGGATCCGGGCAGGACGCGTGACACGGTGCCTTCCCTGCCCTTGTCCTTGCCGGAGATCACCACGACGGTGTCCCCCTTCTTGATCTTCATGTCAGAGCACCTCCGGTGCCAGCGAGATGATTCGCATGAACTTCTTGTCGCGCAGCTCTCGGCCGACTGGTCCGAAGATGCGGGTTCCCCGCGGGGTCATGTCGTCCTTGATGATGACTGCTGCGTTCTCGTCGAAGCGGATGTAGCTGCCATCGGGACGGCGCTTTTCCTTCTTCACCCGGACGACGACGCACTTCACGACGTCGCCCTTCTTCACTCCTGCACCCGGGATGGCGTCCTTCACCGTGGCCACGAAGACGTCCCCGATCGAGGCGTAGCGGCGGCGAGTACCACCGAGCACCTTGATGCAGAGGACTTCCTTGGCCCCGCTGTTGTCGGCGACCCGGAGACGGCTCTCCTGCTGAATCATCGTTGTTCCTCCGTCGTTCCCTGCTCGCTCACTTGGCCCGCTCGAGAATCTCGACGACCCGCCAACGCTTGGTCTTGGACAACGGACGAGTCTCCATGACCCGAACGCGGTCGCCGACATTGGCATCGTTGGCCTCGTCGTGCGCATACAACTTCTTGGTACGCATGACGAACTTGTTGTACTTGGGATGGCGAACGCGCTCGACGACCTCGATGACGACCGTACGGTCCATCTTGTTCGACGAGACGATGCCTTCGCGCACCTTGCGCGGCGACCGTTCCTGGGACTGTGTTGTGTCAGCCATGTTGTTCACTCTCCGGCCTCGGCCGCAGCGATTTCACGCCGACGGATGAGGGTGTTGATGCGGGCGATTCGACGACGGACCCGACGCAATTCGCTGTGGTTGTCGAGTTGTCCGGTTGCGCTGCGGAAGCGGAGGTTGAGGGCCTCCTGCTTGGTGTTGCGCAACTGCTCCACGAGCGACCCGAGGTCGAGGTCGCGGAGTTCTTCACGGTCCTTGCTCTCTCTGGTTGCCATGTCAGATCTGTTCCTCACGGGTGATGACGCGGGCCTTGATCGGCAGCTTCTGGATGGCCTTGTTGAGGGCTTCCATGGCCTGCTCGCGATTGGGGAAGGAGAGTTCGAAGAGCACGCGTCCGGGTTTGACCACGGCTACCCAGAACTCCGGGTTGCCCTTGCCCGAACCCATGCGGGTCTCGGCCGGCTTCT
>JBMTPW010000360.1:0-2046 GCA_049444115.1 Ilumatobacteraceae bacterium
CGCCGCCGGTCGGTACCAGGAGCGCTACTGGCACGAGCGCATGTTCGACACGGTGGACCATTTGAAGGTGATGGCCTCCGAAGCCGGAATTTCGCTCGCGACTTTGGCATTGCAATGGGTGTTGGCCAACTCGAGCATCACGTCGCCGATCATCGGAGCCAGTCGTCCCGAACAATTGGCCGATGTGGTGGCCGCGGTCGGTACGCCGATCGACGACGACCTCAAGAGTCGGATCGATACCTTGACCTACGAATACCGCTTCGGGGACAACGCCCGCTGACGGGCGGAACGACAAGAGTGGGCGTGACGGGACTCGAACCCGGGACCTCCACCGTGTCATGGTGGCGCTCTAACCAACTGAGCTACACGCCCGAACCACTCAGATCCTAGCCGGTCAGGCGACGTCTCGTCCCCTGGTCAACGCAGACGCAGTGCAATTTCGTTGGCCAGCAGTCGGCCGTTCCGGTTCAGACGGAGCCGATGTTCGTCGACCTCTTCCAGGAGATGACCGAGATCGTCACGATCCTGCGGATCGAAGGCGTCGGCCGGAACTCCAGTGGCCATCCGCAGAGCGAGCTGTAGTCCCTCGCGCCGTCTGGTGTCGGGATCCAGCTCCTCGTGAGCCGATTCGGCTCCCCGACCCGACTCGATGGCCTCGATGTAGCGCTCCGGGGTGCGAACGTTCCACCAGCGCCGCCCACCCTGATGGGAGTGTGCCGCGCTTCCGAAACCACGGTAATTCCCCTGATGCCAGTACAACAGATTGTGCCGACACTCACGACCAGGACGCGCCCAATTGGAGATCTCGTAGTTCTCGAGTCCGGCTCGGGACAACACCATGTCGGCCGTCTCGTACATATCGGCCTGCACATCGTCATCGGGATGACGAGTCGGGTCATCGGCCAACGGTGTTCCCGCCTCCACCGTGAGTCCGTAGGCCGAGACGTGCGAGGGTGCGAGGGCGACGACCCCTGCGAGGGTGCGCTCCCAGTCGTCACGGGACTCTCCGTGGGCACCGTAGATGACATCGAGATTCACGTTGTCGATCCCCCGGGATCGAGCGGCCGTCACGGCCCGCACCACATTGTCGGGATCATGTGTTCGACCTAGCGACCGCAACACATGGGGCTGCAACGACTGCACACCGATGCTCACCCGATTCACCCCGCCGTGTCGATACGTGGACATCAGAGAATCGGAACAGTCATCGGGATTGCATTCCAGGGTGATCTCGGCATCCGGAGTCACCGGTATCGCCGACAGAACATCCATCAACAGACCCGGCGACACGCGGGTCGGGGTTCCGCCTCCGACGAAGATCGACGTCGCCAACGGCATGCCTGCCTCGATCGCGTTGGCGATCTCCCGCTTCAGCGCCTCCAGATAGTGGATCATCAGGTGATCCCGGTCGGTGAAGGTGGCAAAAGCACAGTAATCACAGCGGTGACGGCAAAACGGAATGTGCACGTACACGCCGAATCCATCCGCCGCGTTCACGACTCCGTCCCTCGTCGGCGATTCTCGGCCAGAAGCACTCCAGCGGCGATGGCGGCGGTCTCGGCCCGCAGAATGCCTCCGGGCAGGGACATCTTCACGTCCACGGTCTCCAGTTCCTCGGCAGTGAAACCCCCTTCAGGGCCGATGATCACCACCGACACTCCCGCGCTCACGGGAACTCCCCCGGGTTCGGCGAGAGCCACAGCGGCATCTCCAACTGCAGCCACGGCATCCCGTAAGGATGCCTGCACGGGATGCAAACGAGGAATGAACACCGCCCGACTCTGCATGGCGGCTTCTCTGATCACCTTGGTCAAGCGTTCGTGTTGTTTCACGGCCTTCGACGCATCCCAGCGCACCACGGTCCGTTCGGAGACCACCGGCCACAGATGATCCACGCCCAGTTCCGTAAGTTTTTGCACCACGAGTTCGGGACGGTCGCCTTTGGTGAGCGCAAAAACGATCCCGATTTCCGGCCCGGGTCTGGTCTCGGTCACCGCCTCGCCAACTGCATCCAAGGACATCGCGTCGTCGACGATGCGAAAACTC
>JBMTPW010000361.1:0-2042 GCA_049444115.1 Ilumatobacteraceae bacterium
CGATAGCAGCCAGGCCGTAGGCGAAACCGGCAGAGCCGGCAGCCGAAGCGGCCTTTGCTTCATCACCTGTGAGGGCAGCAAGTGCGGCAAGTGCTTCCATTGTTGTTGGTCTCCTGTGTGTGTTTGTTAGAGATGGGTGAAATCGGGTCGATCCGGCTCAGTGTTCCGGGTGGGCGGCACCGCCGATGTACACGGCGGTGAGGATCGTGAAGATGTACGCCTGCAGGAAGGCCACCAGGACTTCGAATGCCGTCAAGAAGATGAGCATGAAGAGCGGAAGGATGCCGACAGGAATGAGCGCCGGATTGCCCTTGGCCTGGAACAGCGCTTCGGAGAGCAAGGCGAAGGTCACCAACAGGATGTGGCCGGCCAGCTTGTTGGCGAAGAGTCGCACCGTCAACGAGATCGGTCGAACGAGGAAGGGCGAGATGAACTCGATCGGGGTCACCAGGATGTACAAGGGCTTGGGCACACCCGGTGGAAAGAGCGAGCTCTTCAGGTAGCCGATGCCCTGATGCTTGAAACCGGTTCCGATGAACACGACCCAGACCAGCAGCGAAAGGAACAGCGGCAAGGCCATGCGTGCCGTGGCCGGCATCTGCAGCAAGGGAATGATGCCCGGAACATTGCAGAGATAGATGAAGGTGAAGAGACTCAGCAGGAATGGGGTCCAGCCCAGACCGTCACGGCCC
The DNA here is from genome assembly GCA_049444115.1 of Ilumatobacteraceae bacterium. Taxonomy (GTDB): domain Bacteria; phylum Actinomycetota; class Acidimicrobiia; order Acidimicrobiales; family Ilumatobacteraceae; genus Casp-actino8. Next base: position 693 of record JBMTPW010000361.1, read on the forward strand.
ATGGTCTGCATGACGATGCCGTTCTCGATGAACTCCACAACGGATTCGGCGAAGTTGCGAATGCCCTTGGGTGCAGACTTTGCGTCCTTGCGACCCGCCAGGAGGAAGACCACGATGCCGATCAGAGCCGCAGCGCAGGCGATGAGGGCGATCTTGTTGAACGTGGGGAACAGGTCTTTCCAGCGCAGAATTTCATTGATCGGCGGAAACTCGAGTGCGATCACGTTGGTTCCTTTGTCCAGGTCGGCGGGTGCATGGTCGTTATGGGCAGGGCAGTTGCGTCAGGTCTTCTGGCGGGGTTTCAACCCCGGAAATGCGAGTGATGCCGCCACGTAGCGCATCTCCCACACGAGGAGTCCCAGATGAGTCACAATGATGGTCAATCCGAGAGCGGTCAGTGAAATCCAGGAGGCATCCCGGACAAGAATCACAGCCAGGAAGATGAGGCCGAGTCGGACCAGGTAACCGAACAGGACCGCCCCCATCATCAGACCGAGGGAAATCCGGGCCGTCGAGGCCACCAGCGCCGCCGCCAGCAGGAAGTTCACCAGCACGAGCGCGATGGCGTAGAGAGAACTGAAGACGCCGTCGAGACCGGCGAACACCACACAGACGGCCACGATGACCGGGGCCACGAGGGCTCCCCGGCGGATGATGTCGAGGGAGACCGTGATCTCCGGGGCCTCCCCGTCCAAGCGGGTGACCATGATGGGTGTCGGATCGCTCATGACCGGTCAGCCGCTTGCGAGGACCTGCCGAGCTGGCGGCGCTCCTCTTCGAGCATCTTCATGCGGGCGTCGTAGGTGAACCACATCCGAGCCGACTGGCCGATCATGGCGAAGACCACCAGGATCACCATGAACAGTGGGCTGGAGCCGAGCGCTCGGTCGATCAACCAGCCGAGACCCAGGAACACGGACACCGTGAGGGCCATTTCCATACCCTGGCCGAGTCCGGAGTCGACGTTCCCCGACCGGTTCACCCGAACCAGCGAGCGGGTCACCCGCTCGGTCAACTGGGGGCGGGACACGGGGTCCTCGGAGTGCTGGGGATCGGGCGTCACGGCTCGGGCGTTGCTCTCCAGGCGGTCCATGTCGAAAAAAGAAGGCGGCACATCGCCTTCGTGAAGACGAGCACAAACTACTCGTGGCGTGGTGGTCGGGGCAAACCGGCCGGCTCCGTCGGGGCATCGGAAGAGTCGACGTCATCGGATGGTTCGCGCCGTTGTCGCCGGACCTCTGGATGCAGAACGGTGTAGAGGCTGAGAGCGATTGCCGCGGTTCCGAAGGGAACCAGAGCCGTGCGCGCCTCGGTGAAGGTGACTCTCATGGCGGTGCTCATCGGTGTCCT
>JBMTPW010000362.1:0-2038 GCA_049444115.1 Ilumatobacteraceae bacterium
GGGACTCTCTCCCGGCCGCCGGGAGCGTGTCGGCCAGGAACGACTCAGAATCAACGACGGATCACGCTGCAACAGGGCGTCGACGATCGTACCCTTGCCCACTCCTCCGGGGCCCGACACGATGATGATCAGTGGCGTGGACGGGGGTTGCGAGCCGGGCGCAAGCACCCGCTCGTTCACTTGGCCAAATGCTCGAGCAATGCCTTTTTCTGCTGAGCGCCCAGACCTTGGATCTTGCGATTGTCGGCGATCCCGACCTCTTCCATGATCTTGCGGGCCTTGACCTTGCCCAGGCCCGGGAGGCTTTCCAACATGGAAATCACCTTGAGTTTGCCCACGTTGGCGTCGGACGAGGCCAGAGCATCTGCAACGGTCATCGACCCCTGCTTGAGTTGGCGCTTGATCTCGGCCCGAGCGGCACGGGCTTCGGCGGCTTTGGCCAGGGCCGCAGCACGCTGTTCGGGTGTGAGTTGCGGAGGTGTTGCCATGCGCGCAACTTACCCGCGGGGTGGTGGGGATGGGTGGATACCGCCCCGATGGGCCAAGCCGGTCAGATCACCCAGCGCGTCCACTCCCCGGTCCCGAGCCCATCGCTCCAGGTCACGGGCGATTTCAAATGGGGCTCGGGGATTGGCGAAGGTGGCCGTCCCCACTTGCACGCCCCGTGCCCCAGCCAACATCAATTCGGCCGCGTCCCAGGCATTGCGTACCCCACCCACTCCGATGATCGGAAGATCGGGCCACGCCCGAAACACGTCGTACACGGCCTTCACCGCAACCGGGTGAATCGGCGGTCCCGAGAGACCGCCCCCTCCCCCGACCCCGAGAACGGACAGGCCTGACCTCGGATCGAGGACCATTCCGGTCACCGTGTTCACCAGGGTCACTGCTTCGGCCCCGGCTCGTCGAACTGCTCCGGCCACCGTCACCAAACGGTCGGTGTTCGGACTCAATTTGGCCCACAACGGGCGGCTCACTGCGGCACAGGCGGCCACGACGCGCTCCGACAGTTCCTCATCGTGGGCGATGATTCCGTGACCGTGCAGATTTGGGCAGGACAGGTTCACCTCCACTGCCACCACCGACCCGCCGTGTTCGGAGGCGTCCAATGCCTGGGCCAAGGATTCAGCACCGCGTTCGTATTCATCGACCGAACGCCCCCACAAACTTGCCACCACCGTCGCTCGCGCCGCGGCGAGAGCCGGCAGGTCCTCGCGCACCCACTGCGCAACTCCCGGACCTTGCAAACCGACGGCATTCAGCATTCCGCTTCCCGTGGGATACAGGCGTGGCGCTGGATTCCCGGGCCAGGGGACGGCCGCCAAGGACTTCACCACCACCGCACCAAGCGACGAGAGCTCCCCGTACGGAGCGAGTTCGGCTCCGTGTCCGGATGTTCCCGACGCAGTCATGATCGGATGCGACAGCCGAACCGATCCGACGTGGATCTCCGTGACGCATCTCATGGATTCATCGACCGTGATGCTCTTGCAGACTGCGCACTTCGAGACCACCGGCGTCCTGTTCGGCCATTCCCTGGACCGCCGCCAGCGCCGCTTCCACGGTCGTCACCGAACTCACGCGGTGCACGGTGGCGGCTTTGCGGATTGCTTCGCCGTCGGTGCGGCCACCGCGACCTTGGGGAGTGTTGATGACGAAGGCCAGCTTTCCCGACCCGATGAGATCCACGGCGGTGATCTCGGCATGTTCGCTCACTTTGCCCACCACCTGATCAACGGTCATCCCGAATTTCTCGAGATATGCCGCCGTCCCGGTGGTGGCAGCGATTCCGAAGCCCAGTTCCGCCAACCTCTTGGCCACCACGATGCCCGCTGGCTTGTCGCCATCGGCGAGCGACAAAAAGACGGTACCGGTGCTCGGCAGAACCGTTCCCGAAGCCAATTCGGCTTTGTAGAAAGCCCTCCCGAAACTGGTGTCGATTCCCATCACTTCGCCCGTGGATCGCATCTCCGGCCCGAGCGCAGGATCCACTTCAGGGAAGCGGTTGAAAGGAAGAACAGCCTCCTTCACCGCCACC
>JBMTPW010000363.1:0-2027 GCA_049444115.1 Ilumatobacteraceae bacterium
TCCTGCAGATCCTGGGCAGCGGAATCGCCCTCGGGGCGTTGGCTCTCTACCTGGCCATGTTGGGTCGGGGACTGGTCACCCCATTGGTGGCCGGGGTATTCGTGGTTCTGATCCTGTTCAATTCCTTCGATCTGGATCGACCCCACCGGGGATTCATATCTATACCGTCTGATCCACTGGTGGACGTGCGGGCGACCATGGACGTCGATCTCCGCGGGTCGTAGCCGCTGACCCGGGATCGAACCAACTGGCGAGGCACTCGGGTACCGAGGCGGGGCCTCAGGGTGACCGTGACCAGGGTCCCGACTGCGATCCCTGGAACCGGAAACTTCATCGCCCCTCGGCCCGTTCACTAGGCTGGCCCGGACCACGAAGCCTGGTGAACAACCGTCTGGACCGACGCCTGATCGATCGTTCTCCGATCAGCCGCCCGCCTGGACGATCACCTCTCTTCTCGGTCACCCGTGTAATCACCTGCGCAGGTGTTCCCTGCGCCCAAGTTGTTTCGGAGACTGCTGGTGCCATCGTTGTTCGCCGCCGAGGGCGGCTACCAGGAATTCGCGCTCAAGGGTGGAGAGTGGGCAGTCCTGTTGCTCTCCACTGCCGCCGCTCTCGTGGCCATCGCCGTCGGGTTCTTCCTCGTCCGATCGGTCATGGCTGCTGATGAGGGCTCACCCAAGATGAAGGAGATCGCCAAGGCCATCCAGGAGGGTGCCTTGGCCTACTTGAAGCGTCAGTTCAAGACCATCGCCCTGATCCTGATTCCGCTGGCGGCGATCGTGTTCTTGACGTCGACTGCCATCAAGAAGCCCGACGGAACCGAAGCCCTCGACTTCGTGCAGTCCGGTCTCTGGCGCACGGTGGCCTTCATTCTCGGATGTGTGGCCTCCGGTCTCACCGGTTACATCGGAATGACGCTCGCCACCCGTGGAAACGTTCGAACCGCAGCCGCTGCGCTGACCGGAAGTATGCCCAAAGCACTGACGGTGGCCTTCCGCACCGGTGGTGTGGCGGGCATGTTCACGGTCGGTCTCGGTCTGCTCGGCGCGTCGGTGATCATCATGGTGTTCCAGAACACCTCGTCGGTGATCCTGGTGGGCTTCGGATTCGGCGGCTCGTTGCTGGCCTTGTTCCTGCGCGTCGGCGGCGGCATCTTCACCAAGGCTGCCGACGTCGGCGCCGATCTGGTGGGCAAGGTCGAGGCAGGAATCCCCGAAGACGATCCGCGCAACCCGGCCACCATCGCCGACAACGTGGGCGACAACGTAGGGGACTGCGCCGGTATGGCCGCCGACCTCTTCGAGAGTTACGAGGTGACGTTGGTCGCCTCGATCATTCTCGGTGTGGCGGCTTTCAACAGCATTGGCCTCAATCCGGCCCTGGGCTTGGTGTTCCCCTTGGCTGCTCGAGCCATTGGTGTCGTGGCCAGTATCGCTGGCGTGTTCGCGGTCAAGGCTCGCGAGAACGAAACCGATGCTCTGAAGCCCATCAACCGCGGCTTCATCGTGGCTGGCGGTCTGACATTGATCGGAACGCTGATTCTTGCCGTCACCTATGTGGGCAACGACAAGGGAGTCGCCGACGACGGCGTCCAACTCATGAGTGGCGCGGGTTGGCGAGTGTTCGGCGCGGTTGCGGTCGGTCTGGTGTTGGCGCAATTGGTGAGCCGACTCACCGAGTACTACACCGGCACGCATTACACACCGGTGAAGGAGATCGCCGAGTCGGCTGAAACCGGCCCGGCAACCGTGGTGCTCAGCGGCACCTCGGCTGGTCTCGAGAGTTCCGTGTACGCAGTGGTCGCCATTGCCGTGGCGATCGGTGTGGCCCTCGGTCTCGGTGGTGGCAACCTGACGTTCTCGCTCTATCTGGTCGCCCTGTGCGGCATGGGAATGTTGGCCACCACTGGTGTGATCGTCTCCGAAGACACCTTCGGTCCGGTCAGTGACAACGCTGCCGGTATCGCCGAGATGAGCGGCGAGTTCCATGGCGAGCCGGAGAAGATCATGGTCAGCCTGGATGCCGTG
>JBMTPW010000364.1:0-2017 GCA_049444115.1 Ilumatobacteraceae bacterium
CTTGTGCACAGTCGATTCTCCACCAACACGTTTCCGTCCTGGCCGCTCGCGCACCCCTATCGATACATCGCGCACAACGGTGAGATCAACACCGTGCAAGGCAACCGCAACTGGATGCGCACCCGTGAGGCCCTGCTGCAATCGGATCTGATTCCGGGTCTGGATCGCGCCTTTCCCATCTGCACGCCCGGCGGTAGCGACTCGGCCAGTTTCGACGAAGTGCTGGAGTTGCTGCACCTCGGTGGTCGATCATTGCCTCATGCGGTTCTGATGATGATTCCGGAGGCCTGGGAGAATCATCAGACGATGGATGCCGAAAAACGGGCCTTCTATCGATTCCATGCCAGTCTGATGGAGCCGTGGGACGGTCCGGCCAGCGTTGCGTTCACCGATGGCACCGTGATCGGAGCGGTTCTCGACCGCAATGGTTTGCGACCGAGTCGATTCTGGGTGACTGCGGACGGCTTGGTGGTCCTGGCATCCGAGGTCGGCGTGCTCGACATCGATCCGGCACGTGTGGTGCGCAAGGGGCGACTGCAGCCGGGCCGAATGTTCCTCATCGATACCGCCCAGGGACGAATCGTCGAAGACGAAGAGATCAAGCGGACACTCGCCCAGGAACTGCCTTATGGACAGTGGCTCGACGACGGACTCGTGGAACTGAATGATCTGGCGGATCGAGAGCACGTGGTCTACAGCCACGACAGCGTCATGCGTCGTCAGCAAATGTTCGGCTATACCCATGAGGAGTTGAAGGTCATTCTGGCTCCGACTGCCAAGACCGGAGCCGAGCCCATCGGTTCCATGGGAACCGATACGCCGATTGCCGTGCTGTCCGATCGCCCGCGCCTGCTTTTCGACTACTTCCAGCAACTCTTCGCCCAAGTGACCAACCCGCCGCTCGACGCCATCCGGGAGGAAGTGGTGACGAGCGTGGGTGCCACCATCGGGCCGGAGAGCAATCTTCTGGCTCCGGGTCCCGAAAGTTGTCGGCAACTCGTGGTGCCGTTCCCGATTCTCGACAACGACGAATTGGCCAAGGTGATCCACGCCAACGATGAAGGTCATCACCCGCATCTGCGCTGTCATGTGGTGTCGGGCCTCTATCGGGTGGCCGGAGGGGGAGCGGCGTTGCGCGAAGCGCTGGCGGCGATTCGCAGCGAGGTGGTCGCGGCCATCGACGACGGGGCCCGGGTCATCGTGCTCTCGGACCGCAACAGCGACGAAGTGATGGCACCGATTCCATCGCTGCTCATGACGGCCGCCGTTCATCATCATTTGATCCGCGAGAAGAAGCGCACCCAAGTGGGTCTCGTCGTCGAGGCTGGTGATGCTCGAGAAGTGCATCACATGGCGTTGCTGATCGGCTACGGAGCCGGTGGCATCAATCCGTATCTGGCCTTCGAGTCGATCGAGGACATGATCCGCGAGGACGCCTACGGTCTGGGTGGAGCGGATCCGCTCGCGGCGGTGAAGAAGTACATCAAAGCCTCGGGCAAGGGAGTGCTGAAGGTCATGTCCAAGATGGGCGTGAGCACCGTGGCCTCCTACACCGGGGCCCAGATCTTCGAGGCAATCGGTCTCGGAAAGGATCTGGTGGACGAATACTTCACCGGAACCGTGAGTCGCCTCGGGGGTATCGGTCTTCACGAGATCGCCACCGAAGTGGCGGCACGTCATGCGGTGGCCTATCCGCGCAACCCCGAGCATCGCGCCCATCGCAAACTTGAATTGGGCGGCGAGTACCAATGGCGGCGCGAAGGCGAGTACCACTTGTTCAATCCCGAGACCGTCTTCAAACTGCAGCATGCCACCCGGGCCAAGCGATACGACATCTTCAAGCAGTACACGACTCTCGTCGACGACCAATCGAAACATCTGGCCACGCTTCGGGGCCTCTTCGAATTCGACACCAGTGATCGTCGGCCCGTGCCGATCGAGGAAGTGGAATCGGTGGCTTCGATCGTGAAGCGCTTCTCCACCGGAGCCATGAGCTATGGCTCCATCTCGGCCGAGG
>JBMTPW010000365.1:0-2000 GCA_049444115.1 Ilumatobacteraceae bacterium
CACCCGGAATGTGCCACATGGCGCCATGCTCGATCTCCCCAGCCGAACCAACGATGGTGCCCTTGCCATATCCATCGATCCGCGACGCATCCCCACCGAGGTGCGCAATGAGAACATTGCCCAGGCGTTCACCCAACGCCCGAAGTTCCTCCACCGCCGGGCTGAGATCCTCGACCCACCGGCCGACATACGGGTTCGCCACCACAGCCGCCACGGCACCTTTGACAGCAGGCTTCTGCGGAGCAGGTCCGAGGTCGTGATGGATTTCCTCCACGACCGTGACGATCTTGCGAATCGGGAACAACATGGCTTTCCTCCTGTTGCCGAACTCTTGGCCCGGCAGCAAGACAACCCTAGGCGCTCCCCCGCGGTCAGCTCCCGTACTTGGGATAGTCGTCGGTCATCAACAGCACATAGGCGTTGAGATGCACCATGTAGCGGTGCACCTTGAGCACCGCATCGAACATTCCCCGCGGATGCTTTCCGGAGAACAGGATGGCGAACCACGCCACCACCGTCACCACGATGGCCATGATCAACACGAAGAATGCCACGATCGCCGCCGGAATGACCCAGATCAACCGGAAGAAATTCGAAAGGCGACGGGCCGACTTCTCGTATTGGAACGAGTACGACGTGGGCTCACCGTTCGGCCCCACACCGATGTTCGGCCACTTGTCGAACATCAAACTTTGATACGAGTACACCCGCGCGGCGTAGCCCAGCCAGACGTTCTGCAACTTCCACAGTTGTTCGTTACGGGCACCAGTGAACAGGACGACCCACCACTGGAAGAACCCCAGCACCTGTGCCAACTGACTGCCGATGTTCTCGATGATCAAGTGCGGAATCGCCAGGATCAGGCGAAACAACGTGGTGAGTCGACTCCGCTCGGCGGTGTACTCGATGGAAAACTGCGGCCTGGCCATGGATCCCTCCGTCCCCGTCTGCCGTCCCCCGGCATCGAAGGAAACCTAACAGTTCCTCACTGACAGTGGGTCTTCTGGCCGGGAGGCAACCGTGAATCAGCGATGGCGGGATTGCGGGCGCTGACCCGACGAGGCCTTGGAGCCGCGCTGGCCGGTCTCAGCACCTGGGCGGCGACCGCCACCGGCACCCGGCCGCTGACCGCTACCCGAGCCTGGCCGCTGGCCGTTACCCGAGCCGGGCCGCTGGCCAGAGTTCGAACCCGGTCGACGACCGGACTGGGTCCTCGGCCTGCTCGGCTGCTGTTGTGGTTGTGCCTGGGGCACGACTCGCATCCGACGTGGCGCAACGGGACCCGTGAGGTCGACGATGATCTGATCCCCCGGCTTCACCTTGGTGTGCCGGGGCTTGATGCCGGCTTTACGAGTGAGCGAGTCCACATCGGACTTCTGGTCCGGCGTCATCACCGTCACCACCGTGCCCGAAGCCCCGGCGCGGGCCGTGCGACCCGAGCGATGCAGGAAGGCCTTGTGTTCGGCCGGCGGATCCACGTGCACCACCAGACGAATATCGTCCACGTGAATACCACGGGCGGCGATATCGGTGGCCACCATCACCAGTACGTCACCCGACGCGAAGGCTTCCAAGTTCTTGGTGCGCACGTTCTGCGAGAGATTGCCGTGCAGATCGACGCTCGGAATGCCGCTCTTGGACAACTGTGCCGCAATCTTCTTGGCAGTGTGCTTGGTGCGGGTGAAGAGCAAGGTGCGCTCCTGACCCGACGCCAAGGCCTGTACGAGGGCCGGCTTGTCGTCCCGAGTCACACAGAGCACGTGATGTTCCATGTCCGGCACCGGCGATTCGGCCGAATCCACCGAATGCATGACTGGCGAGTGCAGATACCGATTCACCAACACATCGACACCATTGTCGAGGGTGGCCGAGAACAAGAGTCTCTGTCCGATCTTGGGTGTCTTGTCGAGAACTCGTTTGACCACCGGGAGAAAGCCGAGGTCGGCCATGTGATCGGCTTCGTCCACCACGGTGATGGCGACTTGATCGAGGCGGCACTG